>JAEUUB010000339.1 GCA_016787745.1 Cyclobacteriaceae bacterium | reverse complement strand
AATGATATTTCATGGTCGGAAAAATTTAAACTTGATTTATACTATGTGAATCGTGTTTCCTTTCTATTGGACTTAAAGATCTTGGCTAAAACGCTTATTTTAGTACTTTCTTTTAAGAAAGACACCTCACTAAGCGAAAAGAAATTTACAGGATGAGTCTGAAAGATATTGCTATCATTGGGGCAGGCGGATTAGGTAAGGAAATAGCGGTACTGATTCATCAGATCAATCAAAAGGAACTAACCTGGAATGTGATTGGATTTTATGACGATGCCGTTCCGTCAGGGACCAAAGTCGCGGGTCATTTGGTGTTGGGAAAAGTTTCAGACCTTGGCAAGGTTGATTATAACCTGAATGTGGTAGTCGGTATAGGCGACCCCGTAGTCAAATCAAAAATGGTAACGGCAATTACCAATCCTAAAATTTCTTTTCCGATTCTGATTCATCCAACGGCCGGAGTAGGATTGGGAATTGATCTGGGCGCAGGAACTATTATCACGGCCGGATGTCAGTTAACAATTGATATTAAAACGGGTAGCCACGTACTAATAAATTTGAATTCAACGATTGGGCACGATGTTACTGTGGGCAGTTGTGTGTGTATAATGCCGGGGGTTCACTTGTCAGGGTTCGTGACAATTGAAGACCAGGTTTTAATAGGAACGGGCGCCTCAGTGTTGCAAAATTTGAGAATCGGATCAGGAGCACGCGTGGGGGCGGGGGCCATCGTAACCAGGGAAGTGGAAAGGGATAGCACAGTGAAAGGAGTTCCGGCAAAACAATGAAAGAATTCATTCCCGCATTTCGTTTTTTAGGAGTTTTTCTGGGACTGTATTTCGGATTAAATCTGGCGTATGGCTTATGGATTTCTTCGTATGGAAGTTCTGCGGATTGGGCAACAAGGGTGGTAACGGAGCAAACATCTTTTATCATTAATTTATTCGGTGAGAATACTTCAACATTTCCCAAACCTGCTTCTCCCACGGTTTCTATCATGAAAGAATCGCAATCCGTCATCAGCGTATTTGAGGGCTGCAACGGGATTAATGTAATGATTGTGTTTGTTTCCTTTCTAATTGCTTTTAAAGGCAGCCGGAAACAATTGACCTGGTTTTTACCGTTAGGAATTATCATTATTTATGTTTCGAACTTGTTGCGGGTAGCGGCCCTGTATTATGTAGCATTATATTGGCAACGCTATTTTTATTATGTTCATAAGTATGCCTTTACAGCAACGATCTATCTTATTGTTTTTGCACTCTGGGCGTGGTGGATGGAGCGAGTAAGTGGATTTTCTTTGAAGAAACTGATGACCTCCAAATGATAAAGCGATATGGATGGTTGAGCCTCGCGATCTTGGCGCTTTTTTTTATTTACCTGTTTCAGCGAGTAAGTTATGCCGCTGTCCTGAATTCAATTTTGCCAAGGGCATGGGAAATCAAAAATGCGAATGCTGTATTTGTTTTCAATCGAACGCTTAGGTTGATGTTGAATGATGCAGCATGCATGGTAATTATCTGGGCGCTGTTCAAAGAAGCAAAGTATGTACGCGCTGCGTTCCTTGTCTTTTTAGGGGAGCTGCTGATTATTCTGCCATTGTACTTTATTATAAAACTTTCCTTGGAAGGAGACTCTGAACTTTCATCCCCGCTATTGTCGCAGGTCCATCGGATGATCGTGAATCCCTTGTTGATGTTGCTCTTGATCGTTGGATTCATCTACCAACGGTGGCAGAAAGAAAAACCGTAACTTTCCCTTTGTATGGCGTATCGAATTCCGCTTTCCTATAATCCTGTGGATATTGATTCTTTCACGAAGGTGTTGAGGTCGTATGAAGGAGTTCATCACAATCAGATAGTGACGGATTTTGAGATTGAACTGGCTAAACTCACAGGCCAAGCCAACGTGGTGGCCGTTAACTCCGGTACGGCTGCAATTCACCTGGCCTTACTTGCTTTAGGCATCGGTCCGGGAGATGTGGTAATTGCTCCAACGTTCACCTATGTGGCAACCATTAACCCTGTTTTGTACGTAGGGGCAAAGCCGGTGCTGATTGATTGTGAAGCGGAGACCTGGAATATGGACCCTGCGCTTCTTGAAAAGGCCTTGGTTTCGCTGAAAAAGCGGGGGATACTTCCCAAATCCATCATTCTGGTTCATACATATGGAATGCCGGCTCAAATGGATGAGATTCTGAAAATTGCTACCCGCGAAGGGATTGACGTCATTGAAGATGCGGCCGAGTCATTGGGGGCAACGTATCAGAACAAATTAACGGGCACGATGGGGCGAATCGGAGTTTATTCGTTTAACAACAATAAGGCAATAACTACCTACGGGGGTGGGGCACTGATTACAAAAGATGCCCGGGTTGCTGAAAAGGCCCGTTTTTTTGCTTCTCAAGCCCGCGAAGACCGGCCTTACTATGAGCACCGGGCTGTTGGATTTAATTACCTGATGAGCTCCCTGAATGCCGCTATGGGGCTCAGTCAATTGCCCAATTTATTGATGAAGAATGCGGAGCGAAAAGCAGTTTTTGGAAGATACCGGGAAGTGTTAAAGAACGTGTCCAGCTTTCAGCCTGACTCGGAAAGTAAGATTTCCAACCGGTGGCTTTCAACGTTTGTATTCGATGATGTTGCTCATAAAGAATTGATTTTAAGTACTTTAAAAGTAAATTCAATAGAATTCAGACCACTTTGGAAGCCCATGCACAGGCAACCGGTGTTTGAAGAATTCGAAAACTTTACGGAAGGGAGAGCAGTAGACTTT
>JAEUUB010000214.1 GCA_016787745.1 Cyclobacteriaceae bacterium | reverse complement strand
TTTTTCATATAGTTGGCACTAAATCCTGGTTTTATCCGCGGACTGGAACCCGGCATGCCGGCAACCTGATTATCTCGTCCCTTGCTTTTTCGGATAGGATGACCTGAAACATCCCCTTTCCAAGGTAATTCTCCACGCCTTGTGGCAGTCTTATAACCGGAACGAAAGGTGCCAGAATAGGCCCTGTCGCCCGTTTGTTTTCGGCCATAGTAAGGATCGTTCGCTTTTATAACAGGATTGGCTGGAGTTCTGAAATTTTTTGCCCGTAAGGGTCTGCCTGCAATATCCGTTGTAAAGGCCCGCTCTCCTTTAGAGAATTTTCCCCAATAGACATTTTTGCGCCCACGGGTAACGTAAGCTTGCGAACCGGACCGTGGAACAACCCGCTTCTTTTTACCTGGAGGCTCTTGCCGTGTTTGCAACCGTGCTAACCGAGAAAGTTCTCTTTTGTTTGAATACGCGCTCTCTGGTTTTTTTGAATTGTGATTAACGTATGGACCCTTTTGGGGATAGACATTTGCCCGTGCGTGTTCTGCTGATCGTGAACGAATTCGTGGGGCGTTGCCACCTATAGGCCTGCCTGCCTGATCGCCTCCGCTTCTCTTGTTTTTGTAAGGTGAACTGGAAGAGTAAACGGCCCGCTCTGCGGAAGACTTATTTCGGGTTCTTAATTTTTTTCCAGCAAGATCTCTTGTCGTGGCTTTTCCTTTGCGCGACATGGACTTCGCCTTCATCTGTCGAATCACGCCCTTATTGTTGATTGGCTTTTTGTCCTGTGCCTTTATTTGAAAGGAAAGTAAAAATAAAGTCGCTACCGACCCCCAAATTAGCAGGCTCTTGTTTACAAGGGGTACTATTTCTTTAGCGGACTTCAAATATTATCTATAAACAGGCTAAGGTAAGGAAAAAAGCAATGTTCTTCCCCTACAAGGTTATAACGACCGTTGTTGTTTAGAATTTTAACAACTGTTCAATTCGGGATTTCAATCGTCCTTTGGGAAGAAAATTTTGTTCGAGGGTAGCGGCAAACGGTATGGCAGTATCTAAACTGGCTTCTCGTAATACAGGTGCGTCAAGATAAAGGAAGGCATGTTCACCAATCCAGGCAGCTATTTCTCCACCAATACCACCCGTTAGTGTGTCCTCATGCAAAATGAGAACCCGGCCGGTCTTTTTAACAGTTTCTGTAACGGCATCTTTGTCCCAGGGTAATAGTGTACGCAGGTCAAGCAGATCAGCACTTACATTTGGCAAAGCATCTAAGATTTCTTTGGCCCAGTGCACGCCCATTCCATACGTAATGATGGAAAGGTCAGTGCCTTCCCTTACCAAATGGGCTTTGCCTATTTCTATTGTATAGTAATCATCAGGAACTTGATCTTTAATAGATCGGTAAAGGGCCTTATGTTCAAAGTACAAGTAAGGGTTGGGGTCTTCCAGGGCCGCGCATAATAACCCCTTGGCATCGTAAGGATTAGAAGGATAAACAATTTTCAATCCTGGTGTGTGAAAAAACCAAGCTTCATTGCTTTGGCTATGAAAAGGACCTGCGGCTGTACCTGCTCCTGTTGGCATGCGCACCACCACATCAACAGACTGGCCCCATCGCCAATGTGTTTTGGCGAGATTGTTTACTATTTGATTAAAGCCTTCGGTAACAAAATCAGCGAATTGCATTTCAACCATCGCCTTCATCCCTTTTATGGAAAGCCCTAATCCTGCACCCACAATGGCAGCCTCACACAACGGTGTGTTGCGCACTCTATCCTTACCGAATTTATCAACAAACCCTTCAGTAATTTTAAACACACCGCCATAATCGGCAATGTCTTGTCCCATTAACACGAGGTTATCATGTCGTTCCATACTTTGGCGCAGGCCGTCACTAATGGCATCAATAAATCTTCGTTCGGTCTTATTTTCTGTATGAGGAGAAACCACAGAGGTGGTAGTAGGGGCATAGACATCCTGCACTTCAAGTGCTGTATCGGGGGCAGGTAAAGATTCCTTAAATGCTTCTTCTAATCCTGCTTCTATTTCATTTTTTATTTTCTTACGAATACTATCGGCAAATTTTTTGTCAATGATTTTTTCCTTAATCAGAAAGTGCTCGTAGTTGCTAATGGGATCTTTCTTAGCCCATTCGTCCATCAGTTTTTTTGGAACGTACTTGGTGCCCGAAGCTTCCTCGTGCCCACGCATCCTAAACGTAATGCACTCCAGTAACACGGGTTCAGGTTTTTTTCGCATGTTGATGGCAAGTGATTTTACTGTATCGAACACCTCCAGAATATTGTTGCCATCCACCTGAATACCTTTTATTCCATAGCCGATCGCCTTGTCAATAAATTGCTTGCATTTAAATTGTTCGTGGCTGGGTGTCGATAGGCCATACCCGTTGTTTTCAACAACAAAAATTACAGGCAGATTCCAGACAGCAGCTACGTTTATCGCTTCATGAAAATCCCCCTGGCTGGTACCGCCATCGCCATTAAAAACAACAGTCACTTTTTTTTCATTCTTCAAGAGCGTGCCTAGTGCAATACCATCCGCTACTCCATTTTGTGGGCCCAGGTGCGAAATCATGCCTACAATGTGATGTTCATTTGTCCCGAAATGAAAGGACCTGTCACGTCCTTTGGTGTAGCCCATAGAAGTGCCTTGCCATTGCGCGAAAAGCCGTTTAAAGGGCAATTCGCGACCGGTAAAAACGCCCAAGTTGCGGTGCATAGGCAAAATATATTCGTCTTTATCCAATGCCTGGGTAATTCCCACAGAGATAGCCTCCTGGCCGATGCCGCTAAACCATTTGCTGATTTTATTCTGCCGAAGCAAAATCAACATCTTCTCTTCAATTAGTCGCGGGCGAAGCAAAGCTTCGTATAACGTGATAAGAACTTGGTTGGAATATTTCTTGCGCTGGAATTTCATCTCCGGGAAGACATTTAAAAGGTAGATGCGAAAATATAGAAAAAATTAACCGGCAGACTATCTTGCAACGCAGTGATTACTACTTTGTTTAGAATTTAGCGCTTAGGCATGATTCCCTTCTCAACATTTACATTAGATAACGGCCTTCAGGTACTGGTGCATGAGGACCCAACCGTGCAGATAGCCGTAATGAATATTTTGTATGATGTGGGTTCCCGGGACGAACAGCCCGATAAAACCGGCTTTGCTCATTTGTTTGAACATTTGATGTTTGGCGGTTCATTGAATATTCCCAATTATGACGAGCCGTTGCAACAGGTGGGGGGCGAAAATAATGCCTTTACCAATACCGATATTACCAATTACTACCTTACGGTTCCGGCCGCTAATCTGGAAACCGGATTTTGGCTGGAAAGTGACCGGATGCTTAGTTTATCGTTCGATCCTACTGTATTGGAGGTTCAACGCAAAGTTGTTGTGGAGGAGTTTAAGCAACGATATCTCAATCAACCGTATGGGGATGTTTGGTTAAAGATCAGACCTTTGGCTTATAAAGTCCACCCCTATCAATGGGCCACTATTGGCAAAGAAATAAAGCATATCGAGAATGCAACGATGAATGATGTAAGGGATTTCTTCTTTACACATTATATTCCTAACAATGCGATTCTGGCGGTGGCGGGTAATGTTACTCATGAACAAGTAAGAATTCTTTCAGAAAAATGGTTTGGCCCGATCCCTTCCGGAATTAAGAAATCGCGTAACCTTGTGAACGAACCTCTACAAACTGAAAAGCGATCGCTAACTGTTCAGGCAAAAGTACCCGCCCATGCGCTGTATAAAAGTTATCATATGCAAGGTCGTTTCAGTAATGATTTTTATGCAGCTGAGCTTCTTAGTGACATCTTAAGCAGGGGACAGTCCAGCCGTTTATACAATCAACTGGTGAAAGAGAGAAAGATCTTTACCACGATATCCTCGTTTACGATGGGTTCTATTGATCCGGGAATGTTTGTTATAAGCGGAAGGCTGAGCCCGGGAATTACTCCGGAAGCAGGCGAGGAAGAATTGGAAAAATTGATTCAGGGTTTATTAAAAGAAGGATTGAGAGCAGGGGAATTGCAGAAGGTTAAAAATCAATCACTCACGGCCATGGAGTTTGAAAAGGTGGAAGTGATTAACCGGGCCATGAACCTGGCTTTTGCAGCCTTATCCGGGGATGCAAATTTGATCAACCATGAGTCGCAATTGATTGAAGCTTTTGAAGAAGATGATATCCTTAATAGTGGTGCTAGAATTTTAACCGAGGAGAACTCAAGTGTCATCTATTATCATGCTGAAGGTTTGGATGCTTAAGTAAAAAAAGGATTAGAATATTTATGAAAATAAGAGTCGGACTGGGCTTTGATGTACACCAACTGGAGGAAGGCCGGGATTTTTTTCTTGGTGGAATTAAACTACCGGCCACCAAAGGTGCCACCGGGCATTCGGATGCCGATGTATTGATTCACGCTATCTGCGATGCTTTGTTGGGGGCAGCCAATTTGCGGGACATAGGTTTTCATTACTCCAACAAGGATCCTAGGTGGAGCGGCATGGACAGTAAGTTTTTCTTAAAAGATGTTATTCGCATGCTAACCGAACAAGGATGGACGGTTGAAAATGTGGACTGCACGATTTGCCTTGAAGCACCTAAAGTGAATCCTCATATTTCTGAAATGAAAAAAGTATTAGCCCCGCTTATGAATATTGAAGAGGCCGATATTTCAATTAAAGCCACAACTGCAGAAAAACTTGGCTATGTAGGTCGCGAAGAAGGCGTTAATGCGTATGCTGTTGCGCTCATCAAGAAAGAATAATCTTACCCTTTTTCGCCACCCAGAAACAGAGAAAGCGTTTTTAGCCCAGGGGTTTTGTCAGCAATTAATTTAAGAATACCCAGAAATGGAACGAACAAAATCATTCCGGCTATTCCCCATAGTATGCCTCCGGCAAAAATAGCAAGTATAGTTGCAAGTGCATTGATCTTTAATCGCCTGCTTACAGCAAGTGGAAAAATCAGATTTGCCTCCAGGTATTGTACTAAAGTAAAAATGGCTATAACACCTATAGGGTACCAAATCGAGTTATACGTAATCCAGGCCATGGATATGGGCAACAAGGAAGCTACCAGAATTCCAACATAGGGAATAAAGGTTAATACGGAGGCAATAAAGCCGAAAAGAAAAGCGTGGGGAATTCCTAACAGATACAAACCCACGCTATTTAAAATGCCAACAATAAAGTACACCAGCAACATGCCTTTCATAAAACTATAATAGGACTCAATGCTCAGTTTAAGAATATCACGAATGCGTTCGCGGCCTTGCGTAGGAAACAACCGATAAAGGACTTCTAACCATTTTTGTCGATAGAAAAGAATCAGTACAGTGTAAATAGGCAGTAAGATCAGAAGCACTGCGCCAATGGTAGTTGTAGATATGAGGTTTTGAAAAAAGGAAATCGTGGTATTACCCGAGTCGTTTATAGTTTTGTTTATCCATAACCATTGTTGGTCTTTGCTGATTTCGAATTTTGCAGTAATCCAGAGGCTTATCTGATCAGAAGATTCGATTAGTTTTACCTGCAACTCAGGCCATTCATCCACAAAACGGATGAACTGATTTAATAACAAAATAACAATCAATCCTAATAGTACAGTTGTCCCTAGCAGCGTAATAACAATAGCACTCATTCTGCTAACTTTATGTCTTTCGAGCCACGCGCATAAAGGGTATAAAAGGCAGCTTATTAAAATCCCAAAAGATAAGGGAATAAATAGAGGCTTTCCGAAGTACAAAATCACAGAAATAAAAAAAATATATTGAAGATTAGTTAAAAACGAATGGGGCGGAAGTTTGATTTGCATGGTATTTTAAAGTTACCACTTCGAAAATAAATTCGATTAAAATAATGGATGACATAAATCAGTTTTTGTGGCGATAGATATTATTGTTACCAAGGATGGTTCGCACTCGCTGTTGAACACGGAAATGAATGAGACCTATCACTCGCGGCATGGGGCATTGCTTGAGTCGAACTATGTATTCATAGAAAGAGGTCTGGAATATTTATTCTCTAAAAAACCCACTAACTCTATTTCGATATTAGAAATTGGATTTGGTACCGGTTTAAATGCCTGGCTAAGTTGGCTATGGGCTGAAAAAAAGAAATGTAATGTTACCTATCATACCCTGGAAGTATTTCCTGTGCCTGAAGAAATCTGGAAGTTCCTAAACTATGGCGTCTCTGATTTAGAGATTTCGAAGTTTACCCAAATGCACTTGGCTCGCTGGCAACAAGAGCTCCCGATGGATACGCTCTTTACTCTTTTTAAGGATAACAATGCTTTGCAATGGGCAAGTTTACCTTTCAATTATTTTGACCTGATTTATTTTGATGCCTTTGCCCCCAGTAAGCAACCTGAGATGTGGGCTTTACCGATGCTTGAAAAGGTTGTTGCTACGATGAAGGCCCACGCTGTATTTGTTACCTACTGCGCCAAGGGTCAGTTGAAACGCGATTTGAAGTCCTTAGGTCTAATAGTTGAATCCTTGCCGGGTCCACCAGGAAAGAGAGAGATGGTGCGCGCTCTAAAAAACTGATTATAAGTACTTCAAAATCCCTATTTTTGCAACTTAATCTTTCAAGCGTGTCAGGTAAAAAAGTTAGTATAGGAATTGTGCAAATGAGTTGCACAAAGGCACCAAAGGAGAATCTTGCCAAAGCCATTGAAAAAGTGCGCGAGGCAGCCGCCAAGGGCGCCCAGATAATTTGTTTGCAGGAACTATTTACATCTCTTTATTTCTGTGATGTAGAGGATTATGAAAATTTCAAATTAGCGGAAGCGATTCCCGGCCCCTCCACAGACGCACTGAGTGGAGTGGCTAAGGAATTAGGGGTGGTGATTATTGCATCGCTTTTTGAAAAACGGACACAAGGAATTTATCATAACACCACGGCCGTGTTGGATGCGGATGGAACCTACCTGGGGAAGTATAGAAAAATGCATATCCCCGATGATCCAGCATACTATGAGAAATTTTATTTCACCCCAGGTGATCTTGGATATAAAGTTTTTAAAACAAAGTTCGCCACTTTGGGCGTGTTGATTTGTTGGGATCAATGGTATCCAGAGGCCGCCCGTATCACAACTCTGATGGGGGCTGAAGTTTTATTCTATCCAACAGCTATTGGTTGGGCAACCTCACAAGATGAAGCGACTAACACCGAACAATACAATGCCTGGCAAACCATTCAGCGCAGTCATTCAGTTGCTAACGGTGTGCATGTGGTTAGTGTTAACCGCGTTGGATTGGAACAAAATGGGGCAATGAAATTTTGGGGCGGTTCATTTATTTCAAACCCATTTGGAAGCATTCTGCATAAAGCCTCGCACGACAAGGAAGAGGTGCACGTACAGGAGGTCGACTTAAACAAGACGGACAGTTACCGAACGCATTGGCCCTTTCTTCGCGATCGTAGAATTGATTCTTATCAGCCAATCACTAAAAGATTTATTGACGAAGACTAAAAAGTCTGGAAATTGATAAGTCAGAGAGAAACGATGAGTTTTAAGTTTGAAAAATTGATTGTTTGGCAGAAGGCCGTTGATCTTTCTGATAAGGTTGATGCGTTAACCAAGAAATTTCCAAAGGAGGAGGTTTACATTCTTACCTCACAGCTTAAGCGCGCTGCGGATTCGGTTTCGTTAAACATAGCGGAAGGTTCGACTGGACAAACAAATCCTGAGTTTAGGAAGTTTTTAGGCTATGCTTTGCGATCGGATATTGAAGTAGTGGCCTGTTTATACCTTGCTAAAAGAAGAGAATATATTTCTGAAGAAGAATTTAATGAAATTTATTCCTTTTGCGAGGAGGTACTCGTTATGATTAATGCTCTCCGTAACTCACTCAAATGATTCCAAAGCTTTCCAATTTTCAGACTTTCGGTCTTCCTGACTCCTTAACTCCAAAAGAACAAGGCTATTACTTTCCCGCAGAATTTGCGAAACACACGGCCACCTGGTTAAGCTGGCCGCACAAGGAGGCTTCATGGCCCGGAAAAATAGAAACAGTTTATCCGATCTATTCCGAGTTCATTAAGCGGGTAGCCGAAGGCGAGCTGGTAAACATTAATGTGGTCGATGAAGCAATGAAAAACAAAGCGATCGGGCATCTCCAGAAAGCAAACGCAGATTTTTCTAAAGTAAATTTTTTCTATCACCCCACCAACGATGCATGGTGCCGCGACCATGGTCCTGCCTTTCTTATCCATCCAACCCAAAAGAAAAAAATGATTGTTGATTGGGGCTATAATGCCTGGGGTGGCAAATACCCGCCCTTCGATTTAGATGATGTTATCCCTACCCTTGTGGCAAAACATTATAATGTTCCGGTAGTGGAGCCAGGTATTGTTATGGAAGGAGGCTCGGTGGAGTTTAATGGACGAGGCACCTTGTTAACTACCACAGCTTGCTTGTTAAATCCAAATCGCAATCCGCATCTTACACAACAACAAATAGAGGAGTACTTATATAATTACTATGGAGTATCTCACATTCTTTGGTTGGGGGATGGCATTGTAGGAGATGATACCGATGGACACATTGATGACCTGACCCGTTTTGTTAACGAAGATACGGTAGTAACCATAGTGGAGGCGGACAAAAAGGATGAGAACTATGCATTGCTTCAGGAGAACCTGAAAATGCTTAAGACCATGCGATTGGAAAATGGAAAGCAGGTTAATATCGTTGAATTGCCTATGCCTGCTCCTGTAATTTATGAAGACCAGCGATTGCCTGCATCCTACGCAAACTTCTACATCAGCAATAAGTATGTGGTGGTACCTACCTTTCGGGATAAGAATGACGATCGAGCCCTGGATATTTTACAGCAATGCTTTAATGATCGGAAAGTGATTGGCCTTGATTCCACCGATATCATTTGGGGATTGGGATCTTTTCATTGCCTTAGTCAGCAAGAGCCTGAGGTTTGAAATAAATAGTGACTCGATGGGGTAAGGCAAGAGTTTAGCGGGATATCATATTCATTGCTTTCGATGGGTTCCTGTTCCGGTTCGAATAATGATAGCCCCACCTTTTGACAATCGGGTCTGCATTCCTTTAAAAAGCGATCATAAAAACCTTTTCCGTATCCTACCCGATGACCCAGTGTATCGAAGGCAAGTAAGGGAACAATCACTAAATCAATTTTTTTTGAAGGAGTAGGCAGCCCTTGCCGCGGTTCTGAAATTCCCCATCGGGTTTTTTCAAGTTGATGTAGTCCCTCAAAGAAAATATTCTCCATCCCTTCCCCCACTACTTTCGGAACAGATAATCGAATGTGCGGAAACTCCCTGCGAATTCTTTCAACGATAAGCCAGGTGTCAGGCTCCTTTTTAGATTCGATGGGTAGATACACATGAACTATTTTAATAAAAGAAAGATCAACAGAAATGAAAAACCAGTCGCTTAGTTGGCGACTGATTTGAAAGAGTTCACTTTCGCTTAGCGCATTTCGCTTATCGCGATAAATTTTTCTAAGCGCTTCCTTGGTCATAGCTCCGGTTAATAAAAGAGCAAATTGAATTTAAAATCAAAAGGATCGAATTGAGTAAGAAGCTGATCAATGAAGTGCGGATCTTTTTGATAAAAATTCAGGAAATTATCTACCCGCTCTTGCGGACTTCCCTTCGGAAAGAGCTCTTCTTTCACGGCTTCTAATTGACCCAATTTGTCCGAGTGCAAGCGCTTCTCTGCGCGCGTCATTTTTTGTTCGGCTTTGGTCAGAGCATTCAATGCGCGTTGCTTTTGTGCTTCTATAAATTTTATGAGCGTTGGGTCGATGGTCGCGGCTTGATCACGAATGCCGGAATACAAATTGGCAATAGCCTGAATCTCTTTGCCTAAAGAAAGGTTATGAACAGTATTTTTAACAATCCATTGATTAAACAGAAAGTTTTTCTCTTCAAATAAATGCGGATACTCAAGACCTGTTTTTTCAAACTTTCTGGAAACCGGAGCATCGATAATTAAAGCAAAATTTCGGGGCATCAATACGGGAAAAGGAACCTTGAAGTGGTCAAATACTTTTTTGAGTTGAAGCCAATACACAACCTCGGCCGGGCCACCGGCATACGCGAGGTTAGGCAAAATCACTTCCTGATAGAGCGGACGCAAGATGACATTCGGACTGAACTTTTCAGGTTCCTCCTCAATCATCTTTTCAATTTCTGCTTTTGTGAATTGAAGGGGAGTATCCACTACCTGAAATGTGTCACCCAGTAACTCCAAACGACTGCGAAGATTTTTATCCAGATAGAAGAAATTAATATCGCGGGCAAAAACCTGTGGCTGATAACCAAGAGATTCAAGTTTTGAATTCTGATCGCTCACGAGTTTTTTCGGTGTATGTTCGAAAACATCCTGGCGGATTACATCCTGAAAAAGTGTTTTGAGTGCACGGTCGTCTGCATCCACTACAAGCAGACCTTCCTGCGAGAACAAAGCGTTAACATAATAGCGGACCGCGGCACTTAATGTTTTTTGTCTGTAGGCATTTTTAAATAATTCAATGTCGCCCGGAATCTCGTTGAAAAGCGTTTTTATCGATTCCGGATTAAAACGACCTACGGCTCCTGTTTGCGCTGTTTCCCAAACATATTTTTTTCCGTACAGCCGAAAATATTTTATCTCCTCATAATCGTGATCTTCGGAAGCCATCCAATAAACAGGCACAAAATTGTATTGAGGATATTGCTTCTTTAATTCCTTACAGACATTGATAACCGTTACAATTTTGTAAATAAAATAGAGCGGGCCCGTGAAGATGTTTAACTGATGTCCCGTTGTTATGGTAAACGTGGTATTCTCTTTTAAAGAATTGAGATTTTGTTTAACCGGTTCACTCAAATCAACTTCCTGATATTGTTTTAAAAGGGCCTCGGCTAAAATATTTCTGTTGGCAGCTGAATATGCTTTTGACTTTTCTGCTATCTGTGCCTTAAAGTTTTCGACTTGGGGAAAATGTGAATAAAAAGGTTTTAAAGAATCTTTTTTTTGAATATAGTCGAGAAAGAAGGATGAAAAGGAGTGGGTTTCGGAAAACTCAAGTTTTTGGAGGCGCATACTAACAACAAATCGAATTTGAAAAAAACATAGTCCAATAACGACTTATTTCCTGATAAAGTTTGAGGATTTATATAAGAGGCCGGGCCTGTTAATAAATTGTTAATCAAAGCACGGGTTCGGCAATCAAATCAAACTCACTGGCTCCCGTAATTTTAGCCATTACAAAGTCACCAACCCGCAGGTAGTTTTGCTTTGCGTCTAAAATTACCTCGTTATCAACTTCCGGTGAATCGAATTCGGTGCGCCCATAAAAATGTCCGCCTTCTTTTCGGTCAATAAGCACTTTAAACGTCTTTCCTATTTTTTGCTGATTTAATTCTAGCGAGATGCCTTCTTGTAATTCCATCAAATGATCAACCCGTTGTTGTTTAATTTCATCCGGCACATCATCCTTCAGGGAATAGGAATGCGTATTGTCCTCGTGCGAATAGGGAAATACGCCAAGCCTGTCAAAGCGTGAACTCTCCACAAATTGCATCATCTCTGCAAATTCGGTTTCACCTTCTCCCGGGTGTCCCGCAATCAATGTAGTGCGTATTGCGATGCCCGGTACTTTCGCGCGAATTAAAGTCAAAAGTTCTTCCGTTTTTTCGCGCGTTATGCCCCGCCTCATAATTTTCAAAAGTTCGGTGGATCCGTGCTGCAAGGGAATATCCAGGTACTTACAAATGTTTTCGCGTTCGGACATTACATCCAATACATCCGTTGGGAACCCCGCAGGAAACGCATAGTGCAGTCGAATCCAATCAATACCTTCCACATCCGAAAGGCGTTGCAAAAGCTCGGCTAGATTTCTTTTCTTATAAATATCAAGACCATAGTAGGTTGAGTCCTGCGCTATTAGAAGCAACTCTTTTGTTCCTTTCTTTGCCAGATTCTTTGCTTCCAATATCAATTCTTCCATGGGCTTCGAGATGTGTTTGCCCCGCATGATGGGAATTGCACAGAAGGAGCAAGGTCGGTCGCAGCCTTCCGAAATTTTTAAATACGCAAAATGACTTGGGTTTGTGAGGATGCGCTCGCCCACTAATTCGTGTTTGTAATTAGCGTTAAGTTGCTTGAGCAACCGCGAAAGATCGCGTGTGCCAAACCAGGCATCAACATTGGGAATTTCCTTTTGGAGATCATCTTTGTAACGCTCCGACAAACAACCCGTTACATACACCTTTTCTACCACGCCTTCCTCTTTGGCATCTACATAGCGCAGAATGGTATCGATCGATTCTTGCTTAGCATTGTCTATAAATCCGCACGTATTGATGACCACAACATTGGCATCATCTTTTTTTGATTCATGCGAGGTATCAATTCCATTGCCTCGTAGTTGTGTTAAAAGCACTTCCGAGTCCACCAGGTTTTTTGAGCACCCGAGTGTTACAATGTTTACTTTGGTCTTTTTAGTGCCTTTTGTTTTCACGAATTTCTATTTCGGTGCGAATTTACAAAAAATACCTGCGGGTAATTCTGCCCCGAAGGGTCAGGGGTTATATTTGCACCTTCAACTAAAGGCCTTGAAATTCATTCGGTTTATCAGTTTGTTTATTCTTTTAACAGGGTGCCTTGGGCAACCCGATTGTCTCATCACCACGACTAATCTGGTGAAGATTGCTTTTAAAAGTGGAAATAACATTCGGATAATTGCTTTTGATGAAATAGCGGTTTCCGGACTTGATAAGGTTTATTATCAGGATGTTGAAGTAAGTGCTGTGCAACTGCCAGTAAACCCACAGGTTACAGAGATGACGTTTACGTTTACGTTTGAAGGCCGGGAAGAAACGCTGACGATAGGGTACGAAACCAGCGTACAAATTATTTCGGTAGACTGCGGAGCGTTTACAAACTACGGTAATCTATCGGTAATCAGTTCAACTTTTGTTGATTCACAGGTATTAGTTAACCAATTATCAACCAATGCTACGGTTAATATTCAGATCTCTGTTGATTAGCCAGTTGGTTGGCATGAGCATCCTTAGTCAGGCACAGGATGTTTCTGTTGATTCAACACGCAGGTTTGTGAAACCAACCAGTATTCGTTTGGGTACGGATGTAATCAGGCTGGGTCAAACCATAGCCAATAGTTCCTTTTCGGGCTGGGAATTAAATGTTGATACCGATCTGGGTAGGTATTATCCGACACTTGATTACGGGCGCTGGACCCGGGACACTCCCATTGATAATGGAACGTATTCAAACGATGGACGCTACTTTCGATTGGGTGTGGATTACAATTTTTTGAAGAATGATCCGGATAATAATATGTTCTTCATGGGCATTCGCTACGGTCGTTCCAAATTTGATGAGCAGGTTGTTTACGATTATAGTGCCATTGATTTCGGGGATTTTCAAAAAGAAGCAAATAACACCAGCGCAAAGGCAGGATGGCTGGAATTAACTACGGGTATTCGTGTAAAGATGTGGAAGCAATTTTGGATGGGGTACACCGCCCGCCTGAAATTTTTGCCGAGCGTGTCGGGCGATGATGGATTCGAAACTTATGAAATACCAGGATTTGGGCTAACCTATAAGGATATCTATTGGGGATTTAATTATCAGGTCTTCTGGCGGATTCCGCTTAAGGCGGATAAGTAAAGTCAATTTTTCTTTTGAAAAAGCGAATCAACAAACTCTGTTTTGTTGAATACCTGAAGATCATCCACTTTTTCGCCCACCCCAATATAGCGAACCGGTATTTTAAACTCATCAGAAATTCCAATAACCACGCCACCCTTTGCCGTGCCATCCAGTTTGGTAATAGTAAGACAAGTTACCTGCGTGGCTTTGGTAAACTCGCGGGCTTGTACCACCGCATTTTGGCCGGTACTTCCATCCAATACCAACATAACATCATGCGGAGCATCGGGAATTACTTTTTGGATTACACGACTGATCTTTGATAACTCTGCCATCAGATTTACTTTGGTGTGTAAACGCCCTGCTGTATCAATTATTACGATGTCGGCACCCGAATCAACGCCATGTTGTACCGCATCAAAAGCAACAGCCGAGGGATCGGTGTTCATGCCTTTTGAGATAACGGGCACACCCACCCGTTCGCCCCATAATTTTAACTGATCTACTGCGGCCGCCCGAAAAGTATCCGCAGCGCCCAGCACCACAGCCTTTCCTTGTTTTTTAAACTGTGCCGAAAGTTTTCCTATCGTAGTGGTTTTACCAACCCCATTTACCCCCACGATTAAAAGCACATAAGGCTTTTTATCTGTCGGAATCTCAAAATCAACGAGATCCTGGGTATTGCTTTCCGTCAGCAGATTAGCAATCTCTTCTTTTAAAATCTGGTCGAGTTCAGAGGTGCCCAGGTACTTATCGCGGGCCACGCGTAATTCAATGCGCCCAATGATCTTAAGCGTTGTTTGCACACCTACATCCGAAGAGATCAGGATTTCCTCAAGATTATCCAGTACATCAGCATCAACAACGGATTTACCAGCGATGGCTTTTCCCAGTTTGTTAAAAAAACTTTCCTTGGTTTTTTCAAGGCCCTGGTTAAGGCTTTCTTTTTTTTCCTTTGAAAATAAACCCGACAGAAATGACATAGCGATTGGTAATAAATTCAGGAAGTTACTAACTAAATAAAAAAAGTCCCCATGGCTGGGGACTTTCTGATCTTATTTGTAAGAGCCAATTATTTTTTGGCCAGGGTTTCTTTAACCAGATCTGCCACTACAATCTCTTCTTTAAAGATGTAGGCACCTGTTTTTTCTGATTTTACAGCCCGGATTACTTTCGCGTAATTCTTGCCATCGGTTTTCTTTAAGGATGCAACAACTTTCTTTGCCATGACTATTTAATTTCTTTGTGAAGAGTATATTTCTTTAAGATCGGATTATACTTCTTAAGCTCAATACGCTCCGTAGTATTCTTCCGGTTTTTTGTGGTAATGTGGCGGCTCATTCCGGGCTGGCCGCTGGCCTTTTGCTCGGTGCACTCTAGAATTACCTGTATTCTGTTTCCTTTCTTTGCCATACTAGCAGATTATTAAAATTTTTTAAATTGAAAGTGTACCCTTGGCCTTTGCATCTTTCAATACAGCCGAGATTCCTTTCAGGTTGATCGTCTTAATTGCCTTAGTAGATAGCTTAAGAGTTATCCACTTGTCTTCCTCAGGAATAAAGAAACGTTTAGTCTGTAAATTCGGATAGAATCTGCGCTTCGTTTTATTATTCGCATGCGAAACTTTATTGCCTACCTGAGGTCTTTTTCCAGTAACTTGACAAACTCGTGCCATAAAAGCGTATTTGATTTAGTTCCCTCCTTAAAAAGGGACTGCAAATATCGGGAAATGAGACCTAATAAACCAAGCCCAACTTAAAATATTGGACAGAGTACCTAAAAATGTGATAATGAATCGCATAAAGGCCATTTATGCAACAAAAAACGGCCATTTTTAATCAAGAATCACCTAACCTTGATTTTTTTCAATCTTATGAAAAATACCCTCATAGCCATTTTCTGGCTCGCTTCATTACTAAGTTCAGCACAGAGCAGGAATATCGACAGCCTGAAGCACATCTTGCGCGCAAGCCTTTCGGAAAAAGAGCACATTAAGATTCTGCTGGAATTATGCTGGGAATACCGGTTTGTAAATGCCGACACGGCCCGGATTTATGGTGTTAAGGCGTTGTCGTTATCTCAGGAAAATAAATGGCCAGAATTGGAAGTGGAAGCGCTACACAATATTGGAGTTACACACGAAGCTCAGGGGAATTATTCGTTGGCTCTGGACTTTGAATTGAGGGCGTTAGAGCAGCGTAAAATGCTTGGTGACGAATCGAAAACGGCCAATACATTAAACAACATCGGTATTATTTACGATGAACAAGGTAATTTCAAAAAGGCGCTCGAATATTATCTGGATGCTCGCAGAATTTACGAACGATTAGGGGATGATTCAAAGATTGCCATGGTGATTGTAAACATGGCCATCGTATTAAAAAGCCAGGGTGAGTATTCCAAAGTTATTTCCAATTACAAGCAAGCACTTACCCTATATAAAAGGTTGAATAATAAATTTGGCGTGGCGGTTTGCCACGCCAATCTGGGTTCGGTATACTATTACCTGCCTAATTACGACAGCTCGCTCCATTATTCACTTATTGCGGCCCGCGAATTCGAAGAACAAAACATACGACAGTTTTTGCCTAATTCCCTATGCAATGCAGGGATGGCTTATAATAAACTAGGCAATAGAAATTTAGCTAAGTCTTTTTTATTAAGGGCGAAGCAACTCAACGAAGAATACGATAATAAAAAGGAACTGGCCTTTGTGCTAATCTACCTTAGCGGGATATACATGACAGAAGGAAAATTGGAGGTAGCAGAACAAACAGTAACCGAAGCGCTAACACTAAGTCAGAAAATTAATGCGCTTAAGGAAGTAATGGATGCCCGGTTAGGACTGGCGCAAATCAAGGCCGCTCAAAAGAACTTCGAATCTGCTTATAAGGAATATCAACAGTTCGTAACGGTAAAGGATACGCTGTATCAAAAGGAAAAATCGCGGCAGCTGGCCGAATTACAAACGCAATATGAAACGGTGAAGAAGGAGAATGAAATCCTGGTTCTGAGGCAGGAGAATGAAATCAAGGACTCGCGCCTAAATCAAAGTCTTTTGGCGATATTTTTATTGATAATTATTTTGGGAGTTATTCTCACCCTGGGGTATCTGTGGAAAAATCGACTAAAGCTAAAACAACAAGCAGAGTTGCAGGCAACCCGCGCTTCACTGCGTGAGAGCCAGCTTCGTGCTGTGATTGCTTCTCAGGAGGAAGAGCGTAAGCGTTTCGCAGCTGATTTGCATGATGGATTTGGGCAAATGATTACGGCATTAAGACTTAGTCTCTCCAAAGAAATTGTAGAAAAAAATGCGATTAATCATGCCTTACGTGTTTTAAGCGATATGAATACCGAAATAAGAAACATCGCTTTTAACCTGATGCCACAAGTTTTGATGAAGGGAGGGCTGGAAGATGCGCTGAAAGAGTTTGCGGGAAGAATGAATCGCTCGGGATCCGTTTCCGTGTCGGTGCAGGTTTTTGATGTGAATAAGGATATGTCGACAGACCATCGTATTGCATTATATCGAATTTGTCAGGAATGGGTTAATAATGTAATTAAATACAGCGAAGCAAATCAGATTTTAGTTCAACTGGTTCAACACCCGGAAGAGTTGGTGCTTACAATCGAGGATAATGGCAACGGATTTAATACAAGTGATCTTACAGAAGGCAATGGAAATGGTTGGAAAAATATAAACTCCCGACTGCATATGATAAAAGGAAGCATTGAGGTTGATTCTCAAACGGGACGAAAAGGAACTACTTTGGTGGTTCTTGTACCAAATTCTATCGCACTGGCCGCCTGATTATCCGTACTGGCACGGATGTAAAATACCACTTTAGGGGTATGGTCTTTATTTCTCCTGCAGACTATTTTTAACCGTGAAAATCTCAGAGGAATATACTTCCAAGAATGGATTCTTGGAGAAACCACAAACGGTTATTCTGTCCGATTATTCTCTCATTGTTCAGTCGGATGGTTATGAAAAAGTTATACCCTATGCCAATATTTTATCGGTACGCTTGTCAAAACACAAGAGTATATACTCCGCTACTATTCAACCGGATGGGCAACCCCCTATCCGTGTAACGAATCAGTTTTATCTATCAAAAACCGAACGGGAGGACAGGTCGTATCAGTATGCAACATTTATCAGGGTGCTTCACTTTCATTTAAGAGAAAAAAGTGTGGCCATGTTCACCTGTGGCAATAACCTGAGTAATCTTTTAGTCGGAGCCTGCATCTCTGTGGTACTGGCTTTCGTGATCTCTTTTTGCTTAGACTGGCTCAACGTCAGTCCTATAAATTCAAATGTTTTGGCCGTCATGCTTTCCTTATTATCCGTAGGTTGTATTGTTACCGCTAATTGGAAAAACTTCCCTAACGTATATCGGCCCGAAAATATTCCCCTTCAATTTCTTCCGGGCATTTAATACTTTTGGTTAAGTACGGCTAGTTAATCGAAATGCTTACTGAAGCCCCCATTAAATTAATTTTAATTGACGATCATCAGATCGTTCTGGATGGCTTACGCGCCATGTTCGATCAGGATGTGGATTTTTTGATTTTGGGAACTGCCGGAACTGCCGAAGAAGCAACCACTCTGCTAGAACAGTTTGTGCCCGATGTATTATTAACCGATTACCGATTGCCGGGAGCCACCGGCCTGGAATTGGCGATAGAGGTTAAGAAAAAGTATCCAAAGGTAAAACGGGTTATCCTTAGCATGCATGACGAAGGATTGTTGGTAAAGCAGATTTTAAAAGAAGGCGTAGATGGCTACTTGTTGAAAAGCATTCAACAGGCCGAGTTGAAAAGTGCGCTAAAGCAAATTGTAAAAGGCATGCCCTATGTTAGTCCTGAAATTACAAGATTAATGCTAAATGGAATTCAAGGGCAACCTGAAGCGTTACTGACAGAACGAGAGCGAGAAATCCTAAATCTGATTGCCAAAGAACACTCTAATAAAATGATTGCTGAGAAACTATTTATCAGCGAACGCACGGTGGAAACCCATCGAAAAAATATTTTCCGTAAAACAAATACGACTTCACTGGTAGGATTGATCAAATACGCATTTGCTAACGATTTGATTCGCTAGCATCCATAAAAACTTTTTGATATAGTGTTTCGGGCATTAAATCAGTAAAATCTGAGATAACAAAATTAGTATGCGCTAACTCCTGACGGGTATGTGTAGTGGTTACGCCTACCACCTTGGCGCCTGCTCTTTGTGCGGACTCTACTCCGGAAAGGGAGTCTTCAAAGACAACACAACGTTTAGGTTCGAAGCCTAACCGATCGGCCACCTTCAGGTATATTTCCGGATCAGGCTTCCCATGCGCTACATGCGATTGATCAAGAATGGTATGAAAATATTTTTCAAGTCGTGTTAATTGAAGGACAAAGTCCACATTGCTGCGGGGAGCGGAAGTGCCAATCGCAATAGGAATCTTAGCTTGTGTTAATCGTTTTAAAAATTCTTCTAATCCCGCCAAGGGGTCAATAACATCTTTATAAATAGATCTGAAGAGAGCTTCTTTTTCTTCACCCAAAGCCAGAATTCTTTCTGTAGGTAAGGAGCCAAATAGAGTGCGAATCCATTCATTGTTGGTACGACCGTAAATTTTAGTAATCAGATCCTCTTCGCTCAATGCATATCCGTAACGTTCGCAAAATTGCTTTAAGGAAATTTTATGATAGGGGTTGGTGTCAACGAGAACACCATCCATGTCGAAAATGACAGCAAAAGAATGCATGGTAGAAATGGATTTGCTTAAAAAATTATAAATCGCTTGCCCAGAGTTTTTCCATTGAACGTGAACCGTGCAAGGTAAATGCCTGGTGTTAAGCCTGTAACCGTTACGGGGTATTTCTGATTGGCTGGAATAAAGTAAGATCCTGATAGAGTTTGGCCCAGGCTTGTATAAAACTGTACGGTCATGTTGCGATCTGCAGTAATGTAAAGTGTTTCTGTATTCTCAACCGGATTGGGATATAGATCAACAACGGGACTTTCAGGAAGATCTTTGCTGGTTTCATTTTTCAAAATCAATGCTCCGCCCAATGTATTGCCCACAACCATAGCCGGTTTATCACTATTAAAAAGATTAACTACCGTTGGCCAACTTTTCCCACCCATGTTGTTAGAATAATAGGTTTCTTTAATCGGATTATAAACAATGTCTGTTATGGCAGTAATGTTTGTATTCTGTGCGCGAAAATCTCCGTAAATAGCGAGTTCGCCCCGTTGATTTCCTAAAATCAAATCACTGCGTCCATCCGCATCTAAATCTCCCGCGGCCAGCGAGGGACTTTGTCTATCGGTACTGGCTCCCAGACCTAAGAAATTGCCGTTTTGCAAAAAATAGTTAAACTGCCCGGCTGGTCCATTGTTTCTCCAATACTCAACAGCTCCGTTGCTTTTGCCCAACAAAACATCCTGGATTCCATCCAGGTCAACATCAGTCAATAAAATATTTTCTGTCTGGTCTATTTCAAAGTTGGCAGATTGTATGGTTTGTCCTGAAAAGTTAAGCTGAGTTGTTGAAATGTTTGGTATATATAAAAGGGATGTGCGACCACTCTGCGGATTCGTTCCTGTAAATACAAAATCAGATGTTCCATCTCCGTTAATATCAGCATACTGGAGTTTAACATTGAATAGGTTAGAAAATGAAAGATTAATGTAATCAGTAGTTATCAATTTAAAACTGGGATCCGAGGAAGAGCCAATGTTTTCGTAGTAATACACGGAACTTGCCAGATTGGGTCCTATATAGGTGCTGATGAACATGTCCTGATCGCCATCGCCATCGGAATCTATAAAAGCGGGAACGGCATTGTCGCCAACGTCAATCATATCCTCTTGCAGGAAATTTGTTTTTAGGAAAGTAAAGTTAGGAACCTCCGTGGTACCTGTGTTTCGATAAAACCAAACAGACTCTTTGAAGTTCGTATTTCGAAAACTGCGGGAAGAAATATTGGGGGATGCAATCAGGTCGGGCAACCCATCGAAATCCAGATCTTCACTGTAGGTAGCCGGAAAGATGAGAAAGTTAACGGGGATGGAAGGCGGATAGGGCACGGCACCGTTCATGGCCGCTTCCTGAGGGGTGCCATTATTTTGCATCATATACACGCGCGCGCATGTTTCTTCCGAAAAAAGCAATTCCCGGTCTCCATCATCATCGAGATCCAGGGTTAATAATGCTTTGCCTCCTGAGTGCTGTGTGCGGCCACCGGGTAAAGATGCGCAGGTTTGTCCAAAAGCAAACTTGCCACATTCGCATTCTTCAATGTTGCCAAAATACTGCGTTACCCGTTCCAGTTGCAGGGAGTCGCAGGTGCCGGTTCGTTCTATGCTTAAATTTTTATGCCATTCAATATTTCCCAGCCCAACAAAGCGAACATTCAAAATGTCTAAATCCCCATCGCCATCAATATCATCAATAGCGGGAATATCCGACTCGTTGACTTTAAGATTCACATTGCCACTAAATCCTTTGGTAAGTAGGGGAAAGCCCGGATTGAAATATCGCCAGGCAAGATTTTCTCCGGGCTTGGTAATATTCACAAATACAATTATCCCAAAAGGGTCGCTTGTGAAAATGTCTTTTCGGCCATCGCAATTAAAATCTCGTAGAAGCATCCATTGACTTACCTGATCAGGAAAAAACTCTTCGTATTCGGGGGCATAGATATAGTGAGAATTTTGATTGAGGTAAGTGAGGATTTTATTGGTTGTGCGATCAAAGACAACAAGATCTTGCTGGTTGTCTCCGTTCAGATCCATGGTGTTAAACTGGGCCGCGTTTAGTCCGCCCGCCCAGGCAAGATCAAGAGTTTTTCCATTTACCTCTACCGGAATACTTTGATCGAGCGAATACGTAAATTGTGCATATCCGCATGTGGAAATTATGAGAAAAAACAAGAGCCAGACTGTCCTCATTTTAAAAAAACCTATCTTCTATAACGATCACCCAATGTCTACTGTTATCTTGCCTGCAAGATACTTTACCTATTCGGATATCCTTATATGCAAACTGAGAGGCTCTACGAGAAATTCATAGAAACCGGAAAAATTTCAACTGATACCCGCCAAATTTCGGAAGGCTCTATATTCTTTGCTTTGCGCGGAGATAAATTTAACGCCAACCAATTCGCCATTCAGGCGTTGGAAAAGGGGGCGCGGTACGCAGTGGTGGATGAACCTGAATATGCCAACGATCCGCGATGCCTATTGGTTGACGATGTGCTTACAGCTTTGCAGGATCTTGCACGACATCACCGAAAGCAACTATCCATTCCGGTTATTGGACTCACGGGTTCTAATGGAAAAACTACAAGTAAAGAGTTGCTGAGTGCTGTGTTGAGCAAGCAGTTTATCGTTTATGCCACCAGAGGCAATTTAAACAATCATATCGGGGTTCCGCTTTCGGTCTTAAGTATAACCCCGCAAACGGAAATTGCTGTTATAGAAATGGGAGCGAATCATGTCGGTGAAATAGCGCTACTTTGCTCAATTGCTAAGCCTACGCATGGTTTCATTACCAATATCGGGAAGGCACACATTGGTACTTTTGGAGGCTTTGAAAATATTATTCGTGGCAAGTCGGAGTTGTATCAGCATTTGATTGTAAACAAGGGTACGGTATTTATCAATTCGCAGAATCCGATTCTAGCCAACATGGCTAAGCGGTTTAGCGAACCCTATTTTTATTCTTCACCGGGTGATTATTACTCAGCCAGACTCCTTGATGCCGAGCCGTTTATTCGATTTGAAGCGGAGAACACCGAGCTTGTTCAGACTCATTTGTTGGGCGCCTATAATTTTGAAAATATTTTGGCTGCATTGTGTATAGGAAAATTCTTTGGGGTTTCAGCCAAAGAGGCAAATCAGGCCATTGCCGGGTATGTGCCTGGCAACATGCGGTCGCAAATTATAAAGACGAAATCCAACACCATTATTCTGGATGCTTACAACGCTAATCCAAGCTCGATGGAGGCTGCCATCAATAACTTGGCGGCCATGAAGACTGTCCGTAAAGTGGCCATATTAGGTGACATGTTTGAATTAGAGGAGGAAGCCGAAGCAGAGCATGCAAAAATTGGGGAGCTACTTCTCAAAAAGAATTTTGATGGTGTATTCCTCTGTGGGGGATTAATGTCCACTGCCAGCAAGGTCTATCCTCAGGCGAAATATTTTGAAACTAAACAAGCGCTATTAGAGTTTGTAAAGTCAAACCCGATTAATGACGCGACTATTTTAATTAAGGCTTCTCGTGGCATTGGATTGGAATCGGTTGTAGAGCATCTTTAACTACTAATTTTTTTTCAATGGTTCACACACAGCACGGGCATTTGCAGCAAGCCATTAAGATGAATGGCGTTTTTGTTCAACTTACTGTTGAGGATTTTCAAAACCTGTTAAACAGAAATGACAATTTAGTGGTTGTTGTATCAAAGACCGGACTCTTCAGTACCCACCATTTACATCTTACTTCCTATAAGGGATTGGTGTTTTATTGCAAAGCTAAAGAGCCCCTGTCAATTTTGAGTAAGCATGAAACGCTACACGCAAAGGCCGTTTCTCTGCCGGTTCAATTTTAAGAATTTAAATGTTGCATCATGGAAAAAATTTTGAAGTTCCTTCAAAGCATCGCTAAGAATAACAATCGCGAATGGTTTGAGGTAAATAAGCCAAAATACCTCGAGGCAAAACTTCAATTTGAGGATTTTCTGGAAGGCCTCCACAAAGAATTATTGAAATTCGATGATAGTCTGGCGGGTCTCAATCCGCGTAAGCTGGGCTTTAGAATTTATCGCGATGTACGTTTTAGCAAGGATAAACGGCCCTATAAAGTAAATATGGGAGCCGGATTCTCTGCCCATGGTAAGATGGAGCAGGAGCCAGGCTACTACCTCCATCTTGAACCGAAAAAAAGTTTTGTAGCAGGTGGAATTTATATGCCTGATGCTGAAAAACTTGCCAAAATAAGGCAAGAGATTGACTACAATACAAAGGATTTTCTTAAGATATTAAATGACAAAAAGTTTAAAGGCTATTTCAAAGCCCTAGGCGATTTTGATAAGCTTAAAACAGCTCCCAAAGGGTACCCCAAAGATCATCCACACATTGATTTACTTAGGCATAAGAGTTTTATTGTATCCCATAACTTTACAGATACGCAAGTTACGAGTAAGGATTTTGTAAAAAACGTAGCAATTGTCTGTAAAACATTGAAGCCTTTGAACGATTATCTTAAGGAAGCGATTGCCTGAATAGCTGAGAATAAAATTTTGCTTCGGTAGGTAACCAAATTGGTTTTATCTTGGAATTTTTAAAACCTATCTATATAGCAAATGTTTGGTTCGGGCTTTAGAAATTTGGTTATAGGGAAAGACACCTACATCGCCTCTTGGGTGGATTATAAGAATGCTTTATTGCGCGGCCACCTTATTGTTGTTTCTATTGTGGTGGGCATCGCCTATTTAATTACCGACCGCCTTAACCATATATTGGGAAACGAGCCCTACTACCTGGCAGTCATCATAACGGGGATCATTACCTTCATTTTAAACAGAAAGCGTAAATACAAGATGGCAAACGTCTTGTTTCTGTCATTAATCAATCTTATTATTTTTCTGTTTGCCTCAGACGATAGCAGTAAGACAGGCGTCTATATGATGTTTGTTATTTCAGGGATTACGGGGTTTGCCTTGTTTGGATACAAAGACAAAATTATGGCGGGCCTGTTCGCGTTGCTCTCCCTGACTTTGTTTTTTCTTGCGTATTGGTTCGATATCACCCTTCGGCCACCACGGGTTCTTTCAGAGGAATATGTTCAAATTAACTTCGGAATAAATTTTACGATCGCGTTAATCACAGGCATTGCGTTGTTATACTTTTTAATTGATGTTAATCACTCAACCGAGAAGGAATTGCTGGCTAAAAATGATTTGTTAGCAAAGACCAATCGGGAACTAGATCGGTTTGTTTACAGCGCCTCGCATGATTTAAGGGCTCCGCTAAGTTCGCTGTTAGGGTTGATTGAAGTGGCCCATAAAACCTCCGATCCGGCTGAAATAAACCAATGCCTCGATCTCATGCGCCAGCGTGTTAATAACATGGATGGCTTCATTAAAGAAATCATCGATTTTTCCAGAAATACCAGACAAGAGGTAAAGCAGGAGACGTTCAATCTCCTGACCTTTGTAAAGGAAATTGTGGACGATTTAAAGTTTGCCGAAG
Organism: Cyclobacteriaceae bacterium; assembly: GCA_016787745.1. GTDB lineage: Bacteria > Bacteroidota > Bacteroidia > Cytophagales > Cyclobacteriaceae > ELB16-189. The sequence continues at coordinate 9,604 of JAEUUB010000214.1, read as the reverse complement.
GCATGGAACAAATTTATGTGCGGCTCGATATTGCGCCTGATCTCGAAATTATTTCAGATCCTACCCGATTAAAAGTTGTGCTAAACAACCTGGTCGGCAATGCTTTTAAATATCAGGATCCACAAAAGGAACAACAGGAAGTGTATATAAAGGCACAGGCAGAAGGGGATATGATTCGAATCGACATCAAGGATAATGGATTGGGAATTGCAACAGAGCACCAGTCTAAAGTTTTTGAAATGTTTTATCGGGCTTCTGAAAAATCGAGGGGGTCAGGATTGGGCCTTTATATAGTAAAGGAAACCCTGGCCAAATTAAAGGGAGCAATTCAGTTGCGTTCCACGGCTAACGAAGGCTCTACATTTTCGATTTGGCTTCCAAATTAGCAGTACATGAACATTCAAAGTTTTGTCCTGAAAGACAAGGTTCTTGAAACCGAAAGCGAGCGGAGGAAGATCATTCTCGGAGCCTACCTTATTCTCATGTATCTGGGGATTGATTTCTTTTACTTTATAGTTAATTTATTTAATGACGAGGGCGATCCACTTTCTTTATTTATCGGGGTCCTGATAGGAGGTTTTTGTCTGTTTCTTCTGAGATGGCAATTCATCAATACGGCCATCATTATTCATTTATTGCGGTGTAATTTTTTTGCATTTTACTTTTCGTACATAGATTTCGATCCTCTCCAAACAGGTTCCTATTTGTATTTTATACTAAGCAGTTTGGGGGCATTGGCCGTTTTCGGCTATCGAGAAAAATTTCTGGGGATTGGGTTTACCTTATTAAGTTATTCCCTTTTTATCGCAGCTATTTTTAAGCCAGACCAGTTTAATCCCAACGAAGCTCATTTTTACCTCATTGTTAGTTTTCTGATTGTTTTGATTGTCGGTATATTGATTCTGATCTTTTTCGATCATTTGGTTACTGCTTCCGAAAAAAATATCCTGGCTAAAAACAGAGAGTTGATCAAAACCAACCGGGAACTGGACCGTTTTGTTTATAGTGCCTCGCACGATTTGCGTGCCCCGCTTACGTCTATGTCAGGATTAGTAAACCTGGCCCAGGTGGATCCTGAAGGAGCACAAAACTACTTGCGTCTAATGCAGGAAAGAATTGAGGTAATGGATAACTACATTAAAGAAATAGTGGAGTATTCCCGAAATGCCCGGCTTAATGTAAACCTAACCCAAGTGCCGATAAAAAAAGTTGTCCTTGAAGTAGTAAACACCCTGAAATATTCAATTGATACCAATAAAGTGCAGATTGAAATTCATGTGAGCGACTCCTTCCATATTAAAACGGACGAATCCCGGCTACGGGTCATACTAAATAACCTTATTGCAAATGCGTTTAAGTATCAGGATTATTCAAAACCCAATCCCTTTTTAAAAATAAAGGCTATTGCCGAGGACAACCGGAAATTGATACAAATTGAAGATAATGGAATAGGCATCAAATCTGAATACCACGCCAAGCTTTTCGAAATGTTTTATCGCGCCACGGATACCTCTACGGGTTCGGGTTTAGGTTTGTACATTGCTCAAGAAGCGGTCGACAAACTTCAGGGTCAGATCACCTTCGAATCGGAATTTGGCAAGGGCTCTGTATTTACCATTATCCTGCCGGCTTAATCTCATTTTATTTGGTTACTTTCTTTGCGCTAGCCACTAATTTCTATCTTTGCGGCTTATGGAAAATCAAGAAGACAATCTTTTTAAAAATGTAATCTCCCATGCCAAAGAGTATGGGTTTATTTTCCCTTCCAGTGAAATCTATGATGGCCTGAGCGCTGTCTATGATTATGGTCAAAACGGATCCGAACTAAAAAACAATATTAAGGAGTACTGGTGGAAATTTATGACGCTGCTCCACGATAACATTGTGGGCATTGATGCGGCTATTTTTATGCATCCAACCACCTGGAAAGCCTCGGGCCACGTGGATGCCTTTAACGACCCGATGATCGATAACAAAGATTCGAAAAAGCGGTACCGGGCCGACCAGTTGATAGAGGGAGTCATTGAAAAACTGGAAGAAAAAATTGAAAAGGAAATAGAGAAAGCATCCAAGCGATTCGAAAATTTTGACCGGGCCATGTTTTTAAGTACGAATGCCCGTGTAGTGGAGTATCAAAAAAAGATTGACGACATCAATGCGCGTATGAAAGATGCGCTGGGCCGGGGGGATATGGCCGATTTAAAGCAATTGATCATTGATCTTGAAATAGCCGATCCGATTTCCGGAACCAAAAACTGGACCGAGGTGCGTCAGTTTAATCTTATGTTTTCTACCGAAATGGGTTCCGTGGCCGATGATGCCAATAAAATTTATTTGCGACCCGAGACTGCTCAGGGAATTTTCGTAAACTTTTTGAATGTGCAGAAAACGGGGCGCATGAAAATACCTTTTGGTATTGCCCAAATCGGAAAGGCCTTTCGTAATGAAATTGTTGCCCGCCAGTTTATATTCAGAATGCGCGAGTTTGAACAGATGGAAATGCAGTTTTTTGTGAAGCCTGGCGAAGAAATGAAATGGTACGAATACTGGAAGGAAAAACGACTTCAATGGCATCAGGCTTTGGGACTTGGTTCTGAAAATTATCGGTACCATGACCATTTAAACCTGGCGCATTATGCCAATGCGGCCTGCGACATTCAGTTTAACTTCCCCATGGGCTTTCGGGAGTTGGAAGGAATTCATTCGCGCACCGATTTCGATTTGAAGAGCCATGAGAAATACTCCGGAAAGAAGCTTCAGTATTTTGATTCGGAAGACAATCAAAATTACATTCCTTATGTAGTGGAAACCTCCGTAGGTCTTGATCGAATGTTCCTTTCGGTATTAGCCACTTCCTACAAAGAGGAAAAACTGGAAGATGGTAGCGAGCGCGTGGTTCTTAAAATTCCAGCTGCCCTGGCGCCTAATAAAGTGGCCATTCTTCCATTGATGAAGAAAGATGGGTTACCGGAAAAAGCACACGAAATTATGGATTTGCTGAAATTTGATTTTCGATGCTTCTATGAAGAGAAGGATGCTATTGGTAAACGGTATCGCAGACAAGATGCCATTGGCACACCCTATTGTATTACAATCGACCATCAAACATTAACGGATAATACCGTAACCATTCGAGATCGTGACACAATGAAGCAGGAAAGGGTATCCATCCCTTCTGTTAAATCAATTATTCAGGATTCTGTTTCGATGGCCGGATTGCTAAAAAAAATCTAATATGTGGGCTGCTATTCTGGCAGCTGCCGTGCGACTTCTGTATGCAGGATATCAGGAGTTGCGCTTTCGTTTTTACTATGGACCTATCTTTCACCGGTTTCTAAACCATCGTTATGCGTACTACACGGCCTTACCCTGGTCGCTTAAAATGAAATTTCTGCGATCGGCCCGCGATCATTATGAGTATTTTGAATTTGTACCCCGCGAAAAAATAAAATTGACACGCGCTATGAAAGCAATAATTTCCTGTGCAGCAGCCCAGTTACTTTTATTCTTGCCTTCAAAAGGATTGTCTTTTTTTCAACGAATAATTGTTTATCCTGACTACTATAATTCGCGGATTACAAACCGAAGGCATAAAGGCGAAGTTAACCCCGGCTTACGCACCATTGTGTTTAGCTGGCGTGGTATAGCCGAGGGATTAAAATATGAACATGATGGCATTAATTTACTGCTTCACGAATTTGCACACGCTTTATGGTTGGAATATAAACTAGTAGACCGGTACACGATTTTCGACCCTGACCTGGTAGAACAATTTGAGAAGTATGCAGAGCATGAAATGAAAAATCTGGCAGCCAACGAAGGTCATTTTTTTCGTCCTTATGCTTTCGATAGTATGGAAGAGTTTTTTGCCGTTGCGGTCGAGAATTTTTTCGAGCGACCACAACCTTTTCAACAATGGCAACCGGAACTTTATCTTATTTTAGTGAACCTGTTTAAGCAAGATCCAATTAAGTTGAATGTTTCCCGCGCTCCGCAAAAACCCTTGTTCCCATAAAATATCTTATTGCTTACTGAATTATCATGAACTGGAATCAACTACTTTCTTCGCATCGGTTAAATCAAAAAACAGATTCAACAGAATCTTCCCGAAGCGCGTTTGAACAGGATTACGATCGTATAATTTTTTCACACCCCTTTCGCAGATTGCAGGATAAAACGCAGGTTCATCCATTGCCCGAACATGATTTTGTGCACACACGGTTAACGCATAGTTTGGAGGTTTCAAGCGTGGGTCGATCCTTAGGCAGGCGGGTAGGGGATGTTTTGCTTCAGCGACATCCCGATCTGACTGCAAAATTTTCATCGCACGATTTTGGAACAGTCGTAGCCTCGGCCTCTCTGGCACATGATCTGGGCAATCCTCCGTTTGGGCATTCCGGAGAAGACGGACTGAGTGATTTCTTTTTGCATCATGCGGGTCAAAAGTACAAACCACATTTTACCGAAGCAGAGTGGACAGATCTAACCAACTTTGAAGGCAATGCGCAGGGCTTTCGCGTTTTAAACAAAAAGCAGTACCAGGGATTACACTTAACCGTTGCTACATTAGGGGCTTTTACAAAATATCCCTGTGCGGCATTTTTCCCTGAACGCGACAGAACTAAAAAAAGCCAGAAGAAATTTGGATTTTTTCAAACCGAACAGAATTTGTTTGCCGATACCGCCAACCGGCTGGGATTAACTCAGAATTCAGGTAAATCGTGGGCGCGGCATCCCCTTGCTTTTTTAGTAGAGGCAGCTGATGACATTTGCTATAACATCATCGATCTGGAGGATGGCTGCCGGTTAGGGTTAGTTTCGGTAAACGACACCGTTGAATTATTGGCGGGTATTCTGCGCCATGAATTTAATCCTGCCAAGGCAGCGCAGATAAAAAGTGTGGATGAAAAAATTGGCGTGCTGCGTGCTTTAGCCATCGGCAAACTGATAGGCGATGTAGTAGAAGTATTTCTTCAACACGAAACTGAAATCCTGACGGGTAAGTTTGACAAAGCGCTTACGGATTTAGGGTCTTATAAGAAGGAGTTAAAACAGATTATTGATTTGTCTGTAGAAAAAATTTACAGGGCCCGCCACGTGGTTGAAATTGAATCGGCAGGGTTTGAAGTGCTGCCAGGTCTGTTAGAGGAATTTCTCCTAGCCGCAGAACACCTTGTAAAGAAGAACCACGCACGCAAATATTCTAACCTTGCCCGGTTATTGCCCGTGGAAACTATTTCCGTAATTACAGAAAACGCAGATAACACGTATTTACACTTTCGGGAGGTAATTGATTTTGTTTCGGGTATGACCGACAGACATGCACTTTCCTTATACCGAAAGATTAAAGGATTTGAAATCTAAGTTTTTACACTGACGGTAATAGCCTAAGATTTCATTTTCAGGGTTTTAATTACAAAATCCTTAGTTTTAGGCCTTATTTAAAGGGCTAAGTAAGAATCCATGAAGATGTGGAATAGAATTGCAGATTTTATAATTCGCTTTCGCACGTTACTGATTACCATAATCGGAGTGATAACCCTGTTTATGGGTTTTTTCGCCACAAAAGTCGAGATGAGTTACGACTTCATGCGCACGGTGCCTCTTACCGATCCGGATATGATCTTCCTCAATCGCTTTAAGGATCAGTTTGGTGAGGATGGAAATATGATGGCCATCGGGGTGAAAGACAGCTCAATTTATAAGCTCGATAATTTCAGGAAGCTAAAAACATTCAGCAACGAGATAAGAAAGATTGAGGGCGTGGGTGAAGTTTTATCGCTGCCTTTGCTGCGTATTATTTCCAAGGATACAGCCGAAAAGAAGTTTTACTTCGAATCCCTTTTTCCGGAGCAGATTCAATCGCAGCAACAGCTCGACAGTTTGTTGGCGGTAGCCCGCGACCAAAAGTTTTATATGGGCCAATTGGTGAACGTGGAGAACGGGGCAACCATGATTCTTGCGCCCATGAAGAAAGAGTATGCCAACTCTGCTAAGCGCATTGATGTTACAAATACACTCATTGACTTAGGAACAAAATTTACTGAGGATACCGGAGTTCAGATTCACTACGCTGGCTTGCCTTTTGTTCGTTCGGTTATGGCGCAGCAGGTGAGGAAGGAACTGTCTTTCTTTTTATATCTCTCGGCTCTCGTTACCGGTGTTATAATGCTCTTATTCTTCCGCTCGGTACGCGCTGTAATTTTTTCTATGATTATGATTGGCGTTGTGGTTGTGTGGACCATTGGTACAATCGCGCTGCTTGGGTTTAAAATAAGTTTGCTTAGCGGATTAATTCCGCCAGTTATTGTTACTATAGGAATTACCAATGCCATCTATCTATTAAACAAGTATCACCTCGAGTTTGTAAACCGTAAAAACAAGATGGAGGCCATTCAAGCAGTTGTACTGAAGATGGGGTTAGCCACCTTCCTTACAAACTTAACGGTAGCGATAGGTTTCCTAACACTCCTTTCCACGGATATTACTATTCTGCGCGAGTTTGGGATTGTTGCCGGCATCAACATCATTGCCTTGTTCATTGTAAGCCTGGTGATGATACCCGGCATTTTATCATGGATGCCCGAACCAAATGCGAAGCACTTACGCCATCTTGATTTTAAAATACTGGGGGGTTTTGTCCGACTGATTGATTTGATGGTTCACCGGCATCGCATCGCCATTTATGTAGCCACGGGGATAATAACTGCTTTTGCATTGGTGGGGATGTCGCGACTTTATTCGGTTTCTTACATGGTAGACGATATTCCGGCCGAGAGTCAAGTGAAGAAGGATTTAAACTTTGTGGAAGAAAATTTCAGTGGAATAATGCCCCTTGAAATTGAGGTTGATTTGAATACCAAACGTAAAAAACCATTACAAAACCTTAAGATTGCAAAGGCGTTGGATGAATTTGAATTGGCGCTTGATTCTATTACGGTCACTTCGCGGCCTATTTCGGTCTTGAGTTTCATTAAAGCCTCGCGCCAGGCTTACTACAATAACAATCCTGAGTGGTATGCCCTCCCTACGTCCGATATAGAGGCAAAATATGTACTAAGCTATCTCAAAGGTCAAACAGATAACAGTGGATTGCTTAATTCATTTGTCGATTCTACCTACCAACGCATGCGCATCTCTATGCAGATGGCCGATATCGGTTCCATCCGCATGGACTCTCTGGTTCATCAGGTTATCGAACCCAAGGCAGCCAATCTGGTTACGGAGTTAAAGAAAACTCTTCGGTCGGATAGCGATTCTGTAAAAGTCACAGTAACAGGGTCTTCTAAAATTTTTATTAAAGGCAATAAGTTCTTAATCGAAAATCTAACAGAGAGTTTAATCCTGGCTTGTATATTAATCACTCTTTCTATGGCGATTTTATTCGCGAATGCGCGAATGATTTTGATCTCCCTAATTCCTAACCTGATTGCTTTGATGATTACAGCCGGATTGATGGGCTATTTTAATATTCCCCTCAAAGCCAGCACCGCGTTAATCTTTAGTATTACGTTTGGGATCTCCGTGGATAATTCCATTCGCTTTCTGGCTAAGTACAGACAAGAACTTTTATCGAGTGGATTTTTTGTTCCCCGCTCGGTAAGTGAAAGTATTTTGGAAACCGGAAAGAGCATTGTTTACACTTCGGTGGTTTTATTTGCTGGGTTTATCATTTTTGCATTTTCAGATTTTGGTGGCACCGTGGCCCTGGGTTTGCTTACATCAACCACGTTATTGATCTCCATGTTTACTAACCTTATCTTGTTGCCCGCGTTAATCATGACGTTCGATAAACCTAAGAAGAGCAAGAACCATTTACCTATAGACGACTTTGACACAAGTTTTTACGGTGAACACGATGACGAGGCGATCGATCTGAGTAAAATCAAAATACACGATCGCCAGGGATCGGCCGAGTAAAATAGCACTAAGCCTCACCTTTTTCCCTTGCATACCTTGCCTATTCTACTCACAATTCCTGCTGAATTATTCCTAAATTGCGCCCCTTATTTTAGCGAGAAGTGAGTAAATACAAAGAATTTAAGGATTTAAACCTCGCCCAGGTAGCCACAGAAGTGCTGGCCTTTTGGAAAGAGGAAAAAATTTTCGAGAAATCAGTATCTAACCGGGAAGGTGCGCCCACCTTTACCTTTTACGAGGGTCCCCCTTCGGCCAATGGTACTCCGGGCATCCATCACGTAATGGCCCGAACCGTAAAGGATATCTTTTGCCGGTTTAAAACACTTCAAGGCTTTCAGGTAAATCGCAAAGGCGGCTGGGATACCCACGGCTTACCGGTTGAGCTACAGGTGGAGAAAGAGCTTGGAATTACCAAAGATGATATTGGTAGGAAAATTTCGGTTGAAGAGTATAACCGGAAGTGCCGCGAAACGGTAATGAAATATAAGGATCAATGGGATGACCTTACCTTGAAAATGGGTTACTGGGTAGATCTGGATAAACCCTACATTACCTATGAGAAGGAATACATTGAATCGCTGTGGTGGATATTAAAGCAACTACACGACAAGCAACTCTTGTATAAATGGTACACGATCCAACCGTATTCACCCGCGGCCGGAACCGGTTTGAGTTCCCATGAATTGAATTTGCCAGGCTGCTATAAGGATGTGAAAGACACCTCCATTGTGGCGCAATTCAAAGTGAAACGAAACGCGAAGTCGGAGTTTCTTTTTAAAAGCACCGATAAGAACGTTTTTGCACTCGCTTGGACTACCACACCCTGGACATTGCCATCCAACACGGCACTGGCCATAGGCGAGAAGATAACGTATGTTCAGATAGACACTTTTAACAGTTATACCCACAAACCGATTTCAGTGATTTTGGCCAAAGCGCTAGTTGGAAAGTATTTTTCTGATAAGAACGCAAGCTTAAAACTGGAGGAGTACAAAGCGGGCGATAAGAATATTCCCTTTCAGATTGTGCAGGAATTTACCGGTAAAAATCTGGTAGGGGTTGGGTATGAACAATTGATGCCGTACCTGTTGCCTTTGCGAAAGGTTGAGAATGCTTTTCATATTGTAGCAGGGGATTTTGTTACCACCGAAGACGGAACGGGGATAGTACACATTTCACCAACCTTTGGCGCAGATGATTTTAAGGTTGCTATGCAAAATGATATTCCGGCCATGGCAATCGAAGATGAAGCGGGGAATCTCGCGCCTACGGTAGATCGAAAAGGGAAATTCATTTCTCAAATTGGTGAGCGTTTGAAAGAGGGAGTTGCCAAATACAATATCAAAACACACAAGCCGCTGGATGCTGACGACTTCTATGTAAAGAATTATACCAACGAAGACGAGTCAAATCCGGATTACAAAACCACCGATGTTATCATCTCTATTATTTTAAAAGAAGAGAACAAAGCATTTAAGGTTGAGAAATACGAGCACACCTACCCGCACTGTTGGCGTACCGATAAACCTGTTTTGTATTATCCGCTGGATAGCTGGTTTATTAAAACCACGGCCCTGAAAGACCGGATGGTTGAGTTGAACAAAACAATTAATTGGAAGCCTGAGTCTACCGGTTCCGGTCGGTTTGGCAATTGGTTGGAGAATCTGGTTGACTGGAATTTATC
>JAEUUB010000311.1 GCA_016787745.1 Cyclobacteriaceae bacterium | reverse complement strand
GATCGGCCGCGTGACTTACAAACTTAAGCAGTTGAGGATGGCAGCCTACCCACAAGTCACCCTGCTTGTCTACCTCGATATTATCTACCCCAGTATTTGTTTTAATCTCATCGAATAGCATTAAATCTCCGGAAGCCAGGTTCCGGTTGTACAGGATAATTTTTTGTCCTAGCGTAGCGGCAACAAATATCTGTTTTTGATCTTCAGAAACAGCGATGCCATTCGCATAGGCAATGTTTTCGGCTACTTTTCTAAAGGAGGTTCCGTTATAATAATTCACATAGGCGATAGGCCGTTGAAGATAATCTTCCAATGCACGGCCAATACCTTTTTTACTATACCAATGGTCGTTGGTCACGTAGAATGCACGTTCCCCAACGGCTACCACATCGTTAGGACTTGTCATTAACTTTTCATCTTGTATACTTTCCAGATGAATCAGGCTATCGTTGCGCCATTCAAATCGTTCAATCGTATTGGCTGGATCCTTTTGCCTGTGATTGACCACAAACAAATACTTTTTATTCTCAGGGCTCGTCCAGAGTGAAATGCCATGAGGGTGAAAATCGTTCAAGCTGGCAGGAGAGATCGTCCTTATGTCCGGCAATGAATCTGATAGATTTGTTATTAGAATTGCACCTTCTGTACTTCCGGGTGTTATTTGATTTACTCTGCGGTCGTCTGTTGAAATAAACGCGATGCCACTTTGTTGATCGACCGTGATGTCTTCCGGCCCGACCATTCCAATTAGATTTATTTTGGTTACGGTGCCGGCAAAATGGGGGTTGATTTTTTTAAAGGAGCCGGCCGGAATCAAAATACCAAAGAGAACAAAACCTAGTAAACACAATACAAGAAACAGCGCTATTGCTATTTTTCGTTTCATTACTTCAAATATTTAGGAGGCAGGGAAAAACCCATACTTTCGGCACACCAAAAGATGGTAACCACATAGTACCGGTCTTTATCTTTGAACAATTGAATGCTGTTGATTCCCCGGTTTGTTACTGGTCCGTTGCGTTTTTCTTTGGTTTCGTAGGTACTAAAAACATGAACGATTGTTCCATATTCTTCAACCTTGCTACTTAGCTCCCGCTCGAAAAAACCAGTAGCAATGCGCGTGGAGAATAGTTCGACATATTCATCCGGAGTCATGGCTTTTAGAGAAAGATTCCCCTGGTCATCTTTCCGTGTGGGAATCAATCGGGCTTCGGGTTTAAAAAGATTTTTAAACCTGTTCCAGTCTCGTGGTGTTCCCGGATCCCCCGAGATAACATCGTAAAGCGCATGAATGGTTGATTCAATTGTTTGCGTGTCTTTGGAATAGTCCTGCGTTTGTGCCAACACATGACAGGAAATAAAAATGAAGAGTATGCTGGTTAATTTTTTCATTTTGAACATTTATTGAGTGATTATAAAAGTGAATTACAATGTTGTAGTGTTACTCCTTTATGTCAATATAAAAGACTCCCCGAACAGGTTCGCCCAAATCGCTAATGCCTTCAACTACAATTCTATAGGTTGTTATCAGATCGGCAGCATAAAACGATATGGTTGCCAGTCCAAACACCTCATCTGTACGTACTTGGGGTGCCCAAAAAAGAGTGCTTCGGGTATCGCGATAATTTTTGTTATTGAATTTTGGAGTGAATAAATAAAATTCACAGGGCTTAGCATATCCTGCTACTTTTTTCTTTTGAGACAGATTGGATTCTGAAAATGTATCGGTCGAT
>JAEUUB010000302.1 GCA_016787745.1 Cyclobacteriaceae bacterium | reverse complement strand
CTATCCATTCGGATAATTAGTGAATTAAAATCTTCTTGTGATTTAACTTCTATACCAATTAAGGCCGGACCCGTTTCTTTGTTGTGTTTTTGAATGAACTCAAAACGCACAATATCATCGTTTGGACCTAAAATGTGATTTACAAATTCCTTCAAAGCGCCTGGTCTTTGAGCGAAACGAACAATGAAATAGTGTTTTAATCCTTCATGAAGGAGGGATCGCTCTTTTATTTCTTGCATGCGATCAATGTCGTTGTTCCCACCGCTGATAACGCACACGACTTTTTTCCCTTTTAATAAATTGGCATACTGACTTAACGCGGCAATAGACAATGCGCCAGCGGGCTCAGCCACAATAGCGTCTTCGTTGTATAGTTGTAAAATGGTGGAACACACTTTTCCTTCAGGAACCAGGACCACATCGTGCAATCTGTCCTTACAGAGTTGAAAAGTTAAGTCGCCAATTTTCTTAACCGCTGCGCCATCTACAAAGCGTTCTATTTTTTCCAGTACAACAGGCTTTCCTGCTTCGAGCGCTCTTTTCATGGAAGGAGCCCCCAAAGGTTCTGTCCCGATGATTTTTGTTTTTGGCGCATACGTGGTAAGATATTCACTTACCCCTGCGCACAAACCCCCTCCACCAATAGGGATAAAAATGTAATCGATATTGGTTTGCTCATCCAGAATTTCTTTGGCAACCGTTCCTTGTCCTTCAATAATTTTAATATGATCGAAAGGAGGCACGAACGACATACTATTTTCCAGGCAGTGTTTCACCGCATGCTCCTGGCATTCGTCAAACGTGTCGCCTATCAAAACAATTTCAATCAAATCGCCTCCAAACATTTTAACCTGATTGATTTTTTGCTTAGGCGTTATTGCGGGCATATAAATAACCCCCTTAATGTTTAGCAACTTACAGGAGAGGGCAACCCCCTGCGCATGATTGCCAGCGCTGGCACAGACGACACCGCGATGGCGAACTTCGGGCGTTAAACTTTGAATCAAATTATAGGCCCCCCGGATTTTGTACGACCGCACTACCTGTAGGTCCTCGCGTTTTAAATAAATTTCTGCCTGGAATTTTTCTGAAAGCTTTTTATGAAATTGAAGTGGTGTTTTTTGCACTACTGATTTTAAAACCTCAGCGGCATCGTTTATGTTAATATTTTGGTTAATGGTTTCTGTCATGTTTTAGAAGTTGACAATTAAACAATGAAAACAGTTAACAAAAGTTATGGATTAAACTTTTGTCAACTGTTAGTTTCATTTGTCAATTTAGTTTATCATGCTCGCTTCTACGGCATTCTTTTCGGGACGCAAGGCACGTACCGCTGCACCCGCCTGCCACAATTCGCTTTCACGAACCTCTTTCAATTCTTCAGCAAGTTTTTCGCGGTAGTCTGGTTTGCTGCAAGTTTCGATGGTACGTCTTGCTTCCTCGCCCGTGGCAACACTCTTGTAGAGTTCTTTAAACACGGGGAGTGTAGCTGCTTTGAATTTCTTTTTCCAGTCTAAAGCGCCACGCTGTGCTGTGGTAGAACAGTTGGCATACATCCAGTCCATTCCGTTCTCGGCTACCAACGGCATTAGACTTTGCGTAAGTTCTTCTACGGTTTCGTTGAACGCCTCAGAGGGCGAGTGACCATTGGCACGTAACACCTCGTATTGTGCTTCAAAAATTCCCGCTATAGCTCCCATTAAGGTTCCACGTTCTCCAGTAAGGTCAGAGTAAACTTCTTTTTTGAAATCAGTCTCAAACAAATAACCGGCTCCCACGCCAATGCCTAATGCAATTGCTTTTGTTTTTGCATTTCCAGTAGCATCTTGAAACACCGCGAAGCTGGCATTGATGCCTTTTCCTTGAAGAAATAATCTACGCACGGAAGTACCTGAGCCTTTTGGTGCGGCAAGAATCACGTCCACATCTGGTGAAGGGATAATACCGGTTTGTTCTTTAAACGTAATTCCAAATCCATGAGAGAAGTATAAGGTTTTTCCTTTCGTAATAAAGGGTTTGATAGTTGGCCAGAGTGCAATCTGTCCGGCATCGGATAAAAGAAACTGAATTACGGTCCCTTTTTTAACCGCCTCTTCAATTTCGAATAATGTTTCGCCAGGAACCCAACCATGTTGTACGGCTTTGTCCCAGGTTTTGGAACCTTTACGTTGTCCAACAATTACATTAAATCCGTTATCGCGCAGGTTCAGTGCCTGAGCCGGGCCTTGCACGCCATATCCGATAATTGCAATGATTTCCTTCTTCATTACATCCAATGCTTTGTCCATTGGAAATTCTTCACGGGTTACTACATCTTCAATTGTTCCGCCAAAATTGATCTTTGCCATTTTGCTATTGATTTAAAATTTAAAGTTCTGTTTGTGTTAGTCTATATCTACGATTTGTTCACTTCTTTCGTAATAGGTTGCGCTGCCACTGGTGTAGTTGGCATATTCAACTTCTATTAGTTTCTCTAATTGATGCTTTACTTTCTCCATCAGGTCCGGGGAGGTGTGCAACAATAGCACGGCACCCCCTTTTCTAAAATCATTTTCATCTTCGTGAGCAATTAATTTTTTAATACGTACCCGCCTGCGGTTCAATACATTTACAATCCTGTTCAGGATAGAGAAATTGTTGTCTGACGCAATTTCTAATGTGAAATCTTGTTTCATTTTTTCTGCTTAATGCCTACTTACCTTTTGGTAACTCTAAAATTACTTCGCTTACTCCTGCCCCAGCGGGCACCATTGGAAATACGTTATCTTCTTTTTCTACGACTACTTCTAAGAAGTATGAAGTAGTTGAATCCAACATGGTTCTAAGCGCACTTTCCAGATTATTTTGTTCAGTCACTTTAGCGCCAGGTATTTTATAGGCTTCAGCAATCTTTACAAAATCCGGATTGTCCATCTCCGTAAAGGAATACCGTTTGCCATGGAATAGCTGTTGCCATTGTCTTACCATTCCCAAAAAGTTGTTGTTCAACACCAGAATTTTTACAGGAATTTTATATTGCATGATTGTTCCTAATTCTTGCAGCGTCATTTGATAGCCACCATCGCCAATGATGGCAATTACTTGTTGGTTTGGAACCGCCACTTTGGCGCCCATAGCGGCTGGCAGCGCAAAGCCCATGGTGCCTGCTCCGCCTGATGTAATGTTGGTGCGGGGATTTTTGTATTTATAGTAGCGCGAAGTCACCATTTGATGTTGACCTACGTCAGTAACTACTATCGCTTTGCCTTCCGTCAATTCGGATAACATGTGTACCACCTCAGCCATCTTTAAACTGTTGGTGTTTTCAATTTCTTTCTGCACTACTTTTTCAAACTCCTCCTGATTTAAAGTTTTAAAACTTTCAATCCACTCCGTAAAGTGATTCGCTTTGCAATGTTCTAATAATTCTGATAGAGCTTCTTTTGCATCGGCATGCACCTCTACATCTGCTTTAATAATTTTATTGATTTCCGCTTTATCAATCTCTATATGAATAACTTTTGCCTGCTTGGCATATTTACTCACATTGCCCGTTACACGGTCGTCAAAGCGCATACCTACGGCAATCAGCACATCGCACTGGTTGGTGTTTATGTTTGGACCATAGTTTCCATGCATGCCAAGGTACCCTACATAATTTGGATGATCGGTTGGAAATGCACCCAAGCCAAGTAATGTACTTGCTACCGGAATTCCTGTTTTTTCAGAAAATGAAATCAATTCTTCTGTGGCTCCCGATAATAAAATTCCCTGACCTGCTAAAATATAAGGTCGTTTTGCATTGTTGATAAGCGCTGCAGCTGCTTCTACTTGTGATTTCTGTAAAACGGGTTTTGGTTTATAGGTGCGCACAGCTTTGCATGGCTCATACTCAAGATCATCCGTCAATTCATTTTGTGCATTCTTGGTTATGTCTACCAGCACAGGACCCGGCCTTCCGCTGGCGGCTATGTAAAATGCCTTTGCGATAGCGGGTGCAATGTCTTTCGCTTCCGTAACCTGCACGTTCCATTTCGTTACAGGAAGTGTAGTGTTTATTACATCAATTTCTTGAAAAGCATCGGTACCTAATAAGTGTGCAAACACCTGGCCCGTAATACAAACTACCGGAGTTGAATCAATCAATGCATCGGCTAAGCCGGTAACTAAATTAGTTGCACCCGGACCTGAGGTTGCAAACACAACACCTGTTTTGCCAGAAACCCGAGCGTAGCCTTGTGCAGCATGAATAGCGCCTTGTTCGTGGCGTACTAGTAAATGTGTGAGTTTATCGGCATAATTATAAAGTGCATCATACACAGGCATTATGGCGCCACCCGGGTAGCCGAAAATATGTTCTACCTTTTCCTCAACCAGACAACGAAGCAGAGCTTCCGATCCGGTGATTTTCTCCTTTGCAGGCGAGATTTCTTTTTTCTCACTCTTCGTCAGTAACGCATCCATCAGCAGCTGTTTTTACGTGTTGTGCATATTTAAATAACACCCCGCTCGTTGCCCGAGCCTTAGGTGCTTTATAATGGGATCTTCTTATGGCTAACGTTTTTTCGTCTACCAAAAGATTTATTTGATGTTTCTTAATATCGATTTCAATCCAATCCCCATCTTCCACCAGTCCAATCAATCCCCCTTCAAATGCCTCGGGTGTAATGTGGCCGATAACAAAACCGTGTGAACCCCCGCTAAATCTTCCATCGGTTATAAGCGCAACACTTTTACCAAGACCAGAACCCATAATTAAACTTGTTGGTTTCAACATTTCGGGCATGCCGGGTGCACCTTTGGGTCCTACGTAGCGGATCACCACCACATCGCCTTCCTTTATTTTTCCCGACTTAATTCCATCTACCAATTCAAATTCGCCATTGAATACGCGAGCTGTTCCTTTAAATCGTTCGCCTTCTTTGCCAGTAATTTTTGCAACTGATCCTTTCTCGGCCAGGTTTCCATAAAGAATTTGTAAATG
>JAEUUB010000271.1 GCA_016787745.1 Cyclobacteriaceae bacterium | reverse complement strand
CAGGGCACTATAGAGCATTATCAATTTAATGAGGTTACGAATTTCCTTCCCAGGTCAAGTACTTTATTCTTTAACGATACGAAAGTAATCCCCGCCCGGCTGTTTTTTGAAAAACCTACCGGTGCTACCATTGAAATTTTTTTATTGACTCCTGCTGAACCAACGCTACTTGTACAGCAGGCCATGACAACCACAACTTCCTCCCGCTGGCTTTGCTCCATTGGTAATCTGAAAAGGTGGCCTGACGCACTTACTCTTACAGATAAGAACAGCGGAGTTATCCTTTCCGCCCGTATTGTTAATCGCGTAAAAAGTATTGTGGAATTTTCCTGGCAGCCTCAAACCAAAAGTTTTGCCGAGGTAATCACCCTCATGGGGTTGACTCCTTTACCTCCTTACTTGAATCGCAAAGCAGAGGCCAGCGACCGATATGCCTACCAAACCGTATACTCGCACAATGATGGCGCTGTGGCCGCCCCAACGGCCGGTCTGCATTTTACCGATCGAATCTTAAAGGAGCTAACCGCTCAGGGACACTCCACTCAGTTTTTAACCCTGCACGTTAGCGCGGGTACCTTTCAACCTATTAAAACTGAAAATGCCTTACATCATGTCATGCATAATGAACAGGTTGTAGTGACTAAAAAAAACCTGGAAGCTTTGTTAGCCGCCAACTCAATTGTAGCGGTTGGTACCACCTCTATGCGTACCCTGGAAAGTCTTTATTGGTACGGAGTTAAATTAATGGCTGACCCTGAAGCAGCCTTCTCTATTAAGCAAAGCGATCCTTACGAATTGCCACAAAATGTTGATTTGAAATCGGCCATAACGCGGGTTATAGATCACCTTGTAACAAAAAAAATTGAGGCACTTACCGGACAAACATCCATTTATATTGTTCCCGGTTATTCCTTTAAAGTGGTAAATGCCTTAATAACAAACTTCCATCAGCCTGGCTCTACGCTTATATTATTGATAGCTGCATTTGTTGGCTCTGATTGGAAAGCTATTTACACCGAGGCTTTAAAAAACAAGTACCGGTTCCTCTCCTATGGAGACAGCTCCCTTCTTTTCAGGAACTAACAGATTTAAAGTTCAGAGATCGTTTACCAAACTGTGTCAAGTAAGATCAAGGTCATAACAGAAATCATCGATAAGTGGTGGGTGGTGATTGTTTAAAAAATCACAACTCACTATAAATCAAATCATAAACAAAATTTAAATGAACAATTAATTGAATAGGAATTTTCGTTGAATTGTTTGAAATTTAGGAGTTAAACCCTGAAGTATGCTTTCAAGGCTATGGAATTTGTTAGATGTCGAGCCAGAAGAGACCGGACCTGTGTCGCTCTTATTGCTGATCAGCTTTCTGATGGGACTCTTTCTGGCAACTGTAGCCGTAGCCTCCCAATCCCTTTTCCTTGAACATTTTGACGAAAAAGTTGATTTACCTATTGCGCTGGCAATCTCAGGAGGGTTAGGCGTACTGTTAACCATTCTATATAATTTTTTACAAGGCAGGATTTCCTTTTCGGCTCTTGCAATTTTTAACCTTGTGGTAGTAATTATACTTACTGCCTTTATTGAATTTGGTGAACAATATGTTCAGGATTCAGACTATCTCTTCTATTTTGGATTTACGCTCATCCTGCCGTTTACCTTTGTAACTCAACTGGTTTTTTGGGGAGCCTTTAACCGATTGTTTAATGTGCGCGTTGCCAAACGGATTATTGGCAGCGTGGATTTAGGGACAATGATAGCGCAGATCCTCGCCTTTTTCGCCATTCCGGTTATGCTTGGGTATGGCGTACCGCTCGAGTCTTTGTATTCAATCGGCCTCGTTAGTATTATAGGCTACCTGGCGCTCTTTTTTGTGCTATCGGCTCGCTACCTGGCCAAGGGCCGTACGGTTGTTCAATCCGAATCAGAAATAAAAAAATTATCGGTTGGCGAGTTTCTGGGCAACCGGTATATCATGACACTATCGCTTTTTATCATCGTCTCGATGGTGGCCTTGCGATTCGTGGATTACTCCTTTTATAACGCAACGTCTATACAATTTAATCAAAACGACCTGCCTTATTTTCTTAGTTACTTTGAGGCCACGGTTGTCATCTTTAGTTTCCTCTTTTCAACGTTTGCTACCGATCGGCTAAACCAGGACTATGGATTACGGATATCCTTACTTATTAATCCCTTGCTTCTTATTCTCTTCACCGGGGCTGCTTTTGCTTTAGGTTCTTATTTTGGATATGACCTCAATACAGGGGAAGGCAGCACTATCATCTTCTTCTTTATTGCAGTAGCCATGAGTAAGTTATTCATTAACTCTTTGCGCGATGCATTGGATGGTCCCACGTTTAAGTTTTATTATGTGCCCATTGAGCGCTCCATAAATATTGATGCGCAGACAAAAATTGAAGGATTTGTTACTGCCTTCGCCAGCACCGTTGCCGGGGGCATTATTGTTTTAATCAATCAGTTTCAGAATTTCACCGTTTTATCTATTACGCTATTTACGTTGCCTGTGCTCGCCATCTGGTATTGGATAACCTCCCGTATGTATCATGGCTATCGCGATACACTCCAAAGTTCGTTGATTAAAAATAAGTCGGCCTCGAATAAGAAAATGGTGAAGGAATACACCATGGACAGTGTGCTTGAAAAAGAGGTTCGAAGCTCGGCCGAAGACAAAATCATTTATGGGTTGAAGCTGATGGAAAAATTAGAGCCTGCCCTCTACGAAACTTCACTCCTTCAACTGGTAGAAAGTAAGTCGAAGAAGGTTTCTTCTTATGCGCAAAAGAAGATTCAGGAATTAGGGATCCAATCTTCCGAAAGCGAAATCCGTGAATTGGCTTCGCAAGCTGCCGGAATAGCCGAAGACAGCGACCTGCTTTCCATTTCCGTTGAAAAACTGATGAAGATTAGCAAGTCGGTTAAGCAAACAGATCGACTGCTTGCTGCTAAACTTATGCGCAAACTTACCAATCAGAAAACGATATTCATTCTGTTGGAATTAATGCGTGATGCCGACCCCAAAGTAAGAACCGAAGCTTTGCTTACCGCAAGAAAAGTAAAGCGCCCGGAAACCTGGAACGTGCTTATTGAATTACTCTCCTCACCCCTTTACGCACATCAGGCTGCTTCAGCACTAAAAGAGGCCGGAGAACCCGTGCTTCCCACCCTTGAGGCTGCCTTTCATAAATCGGGTCAGGGTGATTTGATCATGCTCAAAATAATTCAAATCATAGGGCATATTCCCGGTAAGGAAAGTCTCAAACTTTTATGGAAGAAGATTGACTATCCGGATAAGCGTGTTGTCAAGCAAATCCTGTATTCCCTTCGCTACATTAATTATAGAGCAAGCGGACGCGAGGCACTGGCAGTTAAGGATTTGCTTGACACAGAGATGAGTAAGACTTTATGGAATCTGGCTGCCCTCCATGAACTTACCGATGAACCGCATTACGCTTATTTAAAGGAAGCCCTGAGAGAAGAAATTCGGGATAACTACGATCATCTGAGTCTATTGCTTTCTTTGTTGTACGACCCCGAATCGGTTCAACTCGTAAAAGAAAATATAGAAGTAGGTACACCCGACAGCGTACAATACGCCTTGGAACTTCTCGACCTGTTTGTTGATCAGGATCTGAAACCCAAACTTATTCCGCTACTGGACGACTCAACCACCAAGCAAAAGTTGGAGAAGCTTCAAACGTTTTTTCCGCGCGAAGAATACAATCCCATTCAGGTAATTA
>JAEUUB010000195.1 GCA_016787745.1 Cyclobacteriaceae bacterium | reverse complement strand
AGGAGCGAGGTGTATTTTCTTTCTGTATGTGTCCGGGTGGATTTATTGTGCCGGCAGCAACTGCCCCTGGCGAAATAGTAGTAAATGGCATGAGTCCCTCAAGAAGAGATTCAAGGTTTGCAAACTCGGGTATAGTGGTGGCTGTTGCCGAGACGGATTTTAAGAAATATCAGGATAAAGGTGCCCTGGCCGGAATGTTTTTTCAAGCTGAAACAGAGCAAAAAGCATGTGCAATAGCGGGTGGGTTGCAAACCGCACCTGCACAAAGGCTTATGGATTTTGTTAACGGAAAGGTTTCAGACTCGCTTCTGGAGACCTCTTATCAGCCCGGGTTAAAGTCAATAGATATGCAAGCCATATTACCAGACTTTGTAAGTGATGCTTTGAGGCAAGGCTTTAAGAATTTTGGAAGTAAAATGAAGGGTTACTTAACTAATGATGCCCAAATTGTGGGTGTAGAAAGCCGGACCTCCTCTCCGGTTCGCATCCCGAGGAACAAAGAAACGTTGGAGCACGTTCAAACAAAGCGGCTTTTTCCTTGTGGTGAAGGTGCAGGTTATGCGGGAGGAATTGTTTCGGCAGCTATGGATGGCGAAAGATGCGCAGAGGCTGCGGTGTATAAGTATATCAGACAAAACAAAACAAGATGAAAACAGTGGTTATAGGGGCGACTACCAACCCATCGCGATATGCATACCTAGCTACCGAGATGCTAAAGGATTATAATCATGATGTTGTGCTGGTAGGGATAAAAAAAGGGATCGTACACGGTTTGGAGATCTTGCCTATAGATAAGCTACCCTTCATCAACGATGTGGACACCATTACCTTATACATTGGAGAACGGCATCAGCCCGCGTATTATAATTACCTGATAAGTCTAAGACCAAGACGGGTAATCTTTAATCCGGGAACAGAAAACAGTGAATTCGAAAAACTGCTTGAAGAATCGGGCGTAGAGGCTTTGCATGCCTGTACGTTGGTTCTCTTACGAACAGAACAATATTAACCCATTACTCTACTCAGGATAGCTCGCGATAGCGCCTACGCAGACTACCTTCCATTTGCCATCCTTTTTTTCCAAAATTCTGATTTGAGAAGTTTCATCGCGATCGATGTCATCATTTACTTTTTGCGTGTACCGCACATAGGCCCCAGTGCCGTAAACGCGAATACTTGACCAGGTTCGATCTATCTTTATTTCTGTTTTTTGATGAGCTACATCAATTTGGCGGCTTGGTTTCTGGGTTCTAAAATATTCATCAAAGGATTTTTTAATTCCGTCCCAGCCCTCAATGAAACTTGTACCTGTGGAATCGGAATAGGACCAATACGCATAGGGTACTTGAAGCCAGCTATCTTCCCAATCTTTTCGGTTTACACTAAAGAAAGAAGAGGTTTCTTTTTCGATCACAGCCTTAATAGCGGCAACGTCTTTACTGTCTTGGGCTGCAAGTGATGAAAATGCCATCCAAAACATTCCGGTCAGAAATATATGTTTAAACGTTTTCATAAGGAATGGGTTTTGATTTTTAATTTACTAAACTTTTTTAGAACAAAAAAGAAATCATTGGCCACCATCAGGATATCGGGCTATAGCCCATACACAAACGACTTTCCAAAGGCCGTCTTTCTTTTCCAGTATTCTGATTTGTGAAGTTTCACTCGTTTCGTAATCGTCAGTCACTTTTTGCACAAATCTTACATAGGCTCCATTCTCATAAATCCGAAATTCTATCCATTCGTTACTCACTTTCCCCGTTGAGGGCCTGGCATTCTTGAAATACTCAGCAAACATTTTATCCATTTGGTCCCATCCCTCTGTGCGGCTGATGGTTGTAGAGTCTGAATAGGACCAGTACGAATAGGGAACTTTTAGCCAGCAATCGGACCATTCTTTGTATTCCACATTCAAGAAGGCGATCGTTTCTTTGGCGATGATCTGCTTGATAGCTTCCTTATCATTTTGTGCGATGCAGGCTAACGACAGTGTTGTTACCCATGTTAAGGCTACCGCCCGGATAAACCAGATCTTCATATTGGAGTGATCATTAACATTCAATTTAATCAGAATTATAAGGAATTTACGAAATGGGTAAGGTTTTCCTGATTTTTTCAAAGCAGAAGACAAAAATCATAGTATTGAAAGCGATCAATTTATTAGCTTGGGATTTAAACCCGAAAATGTATGCTTTCTGATGAAAAATTTGTTCTGTTAAAAAGGTTTACCGTTAAGCCAAATACTAAAATAAAACTTAAGGATTTTGATACGGAATACAAAGGGAAAATCCTGAATAAGAGCGATTCCGAGCTCATGCTCGAAGAAGGAAGAAAGCATTTGGCGGAGGTTCAGGATGTATTGTATGCGCATAACCGATATTCGGTATTAATTATTCTTCAGGCAATGGATGCAGCCGGTAAGGACGGGGCGGTAAAACACATTATGTCTGGGTTTAATCCCCTGGGGGTTAAGGTTTATAGCTTCAAAGCCCCAAACTCAACAGAGTTAGATCATAATTATTTTTGGCGACATCAGCTTGCTCTTCCAGCTCGGGGTGAAATAGCGATACATAATCGATCGCATTATGAAAATGTACTTGTGACCAAGGTTCATCCGGAGTGGATCCTAAATGAAAGAATTCCAGGAATAGACACGGTGAAGCAAATTGATGATAAATTCTGGAAGCAGCGTTACAAGCAAATAAGACGGTTCGAGAAAAATTTAGCGGACAATGGGACT
>JAEUUB010000189.1 GCA_016787745.1 Cyclobacteriaceae bacterium | reverse complement strand
ATTATATGAGCACGATGCGTTCCCGGATCCATAATCCATGGCATGCCGGGTGCTTCTGGTTTTATGGGCAGACCTGTACTGGCAGCAGTTGCCCACGGGATGTATACGACATACCGAAAACTACCTTTCATTACCTCACCGGTAGTCGCGTTATAATCTTCCGCCTTCGCGGAATAGACTTGTAAGTTAGAAGCTTGCTTGGGCATCATCAGTTTTCCCGACTTAGCTTCCGCTTCACGAATGTCGAATGTTTCCTGAAACGATTTTCCTTCTGCTTTCAATTCTCTTCCCCGTGCCATAAAGGGTTCCAAATCTTTGTGGTAGCAAGAAACACTAAGCCCTGCCTGATTGGGATTATCCGCCAGACAAATCATTTCGTTGGTTCCCTTTCGCAGTACTACAAACTCGCCTTTTGCATCATAGCCATAAACCATGGCCCCGGCACGCTTGTCTTCAGGAGCAGCTAATACGGCTGTTTTAATTTGAATTTCCGCGGATGGGATTTGCGCGAAAGTGTTTAAAATTAAAAACATCAGAATGAGAGTATATGCGTATTTCATACTGTATCTTTTTTTTAATTATGATTAAATGTAATACTATGAATGTTCCTATGCAACGATAATACGGTTTTGGTATCATGAGCATTACATTCAAAAAAAAATTAAGGATTCTTCATTATCTTTAGTGTTTCACATTATTTGATTTCTGAAAGAATTTCAATAAACAACCGGATGGATTCAGAACAGATAGCAATCCAATTTACAGGCGTAGTCTTATTGTTAATCGCTTCATGGCTTTTAATCATGCATGTGCGTAACTGGATTTTTGCAAAACAGTCAGTTACCTGGCCAACCTGCCAGGGTGTAATTAATAAAGGAGTTTCTTTTAAATACACTGTGCTCGATTTTAGTTATGAGTATTTCGTAAATGATAAAGCATTTAAGGGTTCCAATCCTTATTTCGCGGGCTCGTATAAAGGAATGGGCCGAAAAACTGAATAGCGTCTAATTGCTCTTTATCCACTGGGCAAGCCTGTAACGGTTAGCTACCATCCAGAAAAACCTCACATTTCTGTTTTAGAACCGGGGCGAAGGGATGGTGTAATGTCGTCTATAACTCAACTTATCATTTTGGCTTCAATTGCTATGGTTTGCGCGGCCAAACCAGCCATTATCTGGAATTTAATAAGTTGATAGCCGCTCATCGACAATAGGTTGATACTTCATTTTCTTTTATGCTGATTTGCGAAATGAAAATGATTATTGGTATCCTTTTGTTCTTATTCCCCTTTATTAGTCCGGCTCAGGAAATTACGGTTACAGGAAATGTAAGCGATGTTGTGCGAGGGAAACTGTTGAAGTCGAAAATTGTTTACCGAAGCTATCCTACAGGAAGCATTTCGGGTACCATGAATGACAGCACCTTTACGTTTGGAATTTTTGGCTCTTCAAAATATCAAATTACAGCTGAAGCCGAAGGCTATATGCCCAGAACCATCATTGTCGATCCGAAGGAGGCCAAAGGGAATATAATCAATCGCAACATTGAGTTAACCTCAATAAATTCAACCATCGTTTTAAACCATTTAATTTTTGAGTTAGGGAAGGCGGTCATCAATCCCAGGTCATACCCCGAATTAGATGAAGTAGTTGCCATGATGAAAGAGAATACGAAAGTGGTTATTCAACTGGAAGGTCACACAGATAACAAAGGCAACGCAGAGGCTAATCTTAAACTTTCACAGGCGAGGGTAGACGCTGTAAAAAAATACATTACTTCAAAGGGGATTGGTAAAGATCGGGTAAAGACCAAAGCCTTTGGAGGCACACAACCTATTGCAACGGAGAACACCGAAGAAGCACGAGCTTTAAACAGACGGGTTGAGATGCGCGTATTGAAGGATTGAAAAGAAGTTATTTCATTTTAGGTGCGGATACCTGTTTACGCGCCACGGAAGATTGTTCGACCTCCCAGGCGTTCCAGTATTCTGTTAACTGATCTATTTCTTCTTCAATGCAAGCATATTTTTCCAACTTAGGAACCCGCGGTCTCA
>JAEUUB010000117.1 GCA_016787745.1 Cyclobacteriaceae bacterium | reverse complement strand
GTAGCTTGTGTACTGGTAAGTACTAACCTTTGCTTGGCCCAAACTATTGTTAACATGCCCGATGTTAGCAAACGGCCAACCATGAAGGCGTTTAGTTTAAGTGCGGAGCCTGCACTGGATGGACAGGTTATTGGAGATCCCGTATGGGAGGCGATAGAACCGACCGATCAGATGATACAGACAAAACCGAATGCAGGATTTCCGGCTTCCGAAAAAACAGATGTTCGAATTGGTTTTACGACAACGACTTTGTACGTATCGGTTGTGTGTTACGACAGCGAACCCTCGAAGCTGGTTGTTTCGGATGCACGAAGAGATGCAACGCTGGATAATACAGATAGCTTTTTGTTTATACTCGACACATTTCATGACGGTCAAAATGGTTTCATTTTTGGAACAAATCCCATAGGCATTGAGTACGATGGGCAGGTGGATAATGAAGGACAGGGAAATACTTCGCAAAACCGCCAGCAACAAGGTACCATTGGTGGTTTCAATCTAAACTGGGATGCTGCGTTTACTGTGAAGTCTGTGGTGAGTGATTTTGGATGGAGCGCTGAGTTTGCCATTCCTTTACGAACACTTCGCTTTGCATCCGGTCAGGATCAGGTATGGGGTTTCAATTTCCAGCGTAACATTCGTAAAACAAATGAGATTGCTTACTGGGCAGCATTGCCTATTCAATTCGATCTTAAACGACTTTCACTGGAAGGATCTCTAACCGGACTCAACTTGCAAAGCCCTGGTAACTTGAAGTTTATTCCCTATGCGTTAGGGAAAGCCACTAAAGATTTCCAATCCACCGATCCGGAAACAAAATATAAACCTGATTTTGGTGCAGATATTAAATATAGTATTACTTCTTCCGTAACCCTTGATCTTACCTACAATACAGATTTTGCTCAGGTAGAAGTTGACCAACAACAGATCAATCTCGATCGCTTCAATCTTTTCTTTCCGGAGAAGCGGCCTTTTTTTCTTGAAAATGCTGGACAATTCACGGTAGGAAGTCCGGGGGAAGTTGATCTCTTTTTCAGTCGCAGGATTGGCATTGGACCGAACGGTGAAATTGTACCTATTATTGGGGGCGCACGATTGTCGGGTAAGATTAATAATACAAACATCGGATTTCTGAGCATGTTTACAGATGATGTTGAATCTCTGGGAGTAAAGAAGAATAATTTCAATGTGGCGCGGATCAATCAGCAATTGTCTCAACGGTCCTCTCTGGGGGCTATCTTCGTAAACAGGAATGGATTGGAAAGCGATGATGACTATAACAGGACGTACGGTGTTGACGGCAAGTGGGGGATAGGTAAGAAGGCTACCATCTCGGGTTACTACGCGAATACCGATTCGCCCTTGGATAGTCTTAATTCGGAGTCTTATAAACTGGCGGGTAATTATGAATGGAATGGTCTTCGGGCCACCCTTGCCTATACCCAGGTAGGCGAAGGGTTTAATCCGGAGGTGGGTTATCTTTTCCGATCTGGATTTCGAAAGCCTGAAATGCTGATTTTTAAACAAGTGCGTATGAATGGAAAGTTTGGTCTGCTGGAATTGCGACCCCATGTGAGCTATCGCGGGTATTGGAATTTCTCAGATTTTTTGGAAACCAGTTTTCTTCATGTCGACAATCATTGGGTATGGATCAATGGCCTTGAGATTCATACGGGTATAAATTTTACTACCGAAGGCGTAACGGATCCTTTCCCTATTTCAGGCATAACCGTTGACCCCGGAACGTATAATCATTCGGAAGCACAACTTGTGCTAATGACTAATGCCAGCAAAACATTTTATGTGAATACCCGATCTATTTTAGGTGGATCGTTTGGAGGAACCCGGTATTTGAATAGTGGAACGCTTGGTTTTAGGGTGGGCGACAAATTTAATTCTGAGTATAGTGTGGCCATCAATGATCTGAAGTTACCCAATGGATCAACTATATCTACGCTTCTTGGCGCCCGTCTAAGTTATTCCTTTACCCCGCGCATTAACTTCCAGGGATTTATCCAGTATAACAGCTTTGCCGAATTGTGGTCGCTCAATTTACGTTTCAGTATTTTGGAGCAGGCCAATACCGGTTTGTTTATCGTCTATAATGATATCTATACGTATGAAGAACCGAACAACCGAAGTTTCATCATTAAGTACACGCACATGTTCGACCTATTGGGGAAGAGACGGTAAGGATAGAAATTAAAGCTTATCGACCTGCTAGGAAAGCGTTGCTTCATATCTATGCCGTCAAGTTTTTCAACCTGACGGAAAATAATCAGAATGTCAGGAGGAAGTCCTGCATCAATAAAAAAAACTTTTCAAAAGCTAAGCACCGAGGTATTACTGTGGCCGGGCAATGCATTGAACCGTAGGCCCAACGTTAGTTCGTAGGTAACAAAATCACTTCCTACGGAGGCTCCTGTCGGCACTTCAAAAACAAAACCTAAACGAAAAGCATCGCGCACTTGTATTTGTCCAAAAAATCCATACGTGCTAAAGTCGCGTGTAAGAAGCCCGGCTTGATAATTTTCATGAAAAATAAAGGAAGCATTCAAGTCAAAAGAAGCGGGTGCACCACTTACCAATTTTATCAGCGTGGAAGGCTTAAATCGGATATGCTCACTTACTATAAAGAGGTAGGATGCCACTCCGTAGAAATGTTGAGAATAGAGTGTGGACTGAAGACCTTGTTCTTGCAAGGTAGTTTTTAACATCCGAGGCATGGAAACACCCAGAAAGTATCGATCTGTAGAAAGAATGAGGCCAGCGCCAAAACTAGGAACGGTTTCACTTACAGAACCAATAAACAACGGATCACTTTTGTCGAAAGGATTTACTTTGTTGTTATCGATTTGATAGTTGGCAAACCCAGCCTGCAATCCAAACGATAAAGTTTGTTTTTCTGAGAGTGCAATCTTGTACGCATAAGCAGCCAGCCCTTCATTTACTAGTGAGTTTCCAATTCTATCTGAGACTACTAGAATTCCTGCGCCCATTCTATTTTCTGATAAGGCGATATGACTGTTAAAGTTTACCGTTTTTGGGCCGCCTTCAAGCCCGGCCCATTGTTGGCGATAACTAACAGCGGTTGACAGGTTATTGGTAAACCCTGCATAGGCCGGATTAATAACAAAGGGGTTATTAAGATATTGCGCATAAAGCGGGTCTTGCTGTGCGTTTGTAGTAAGACAAGCCGCAAGGCATAGTGTAGAAATAGTTAGTATGTATTTCATAAAGTTTATCGTTTTAGGCTTAGGAAACCTGTTTTAGAACTACTGGCTGTGGTTAGTTTATAGTAGTATGTTCCGGAAGGCAGTTCTTTTCCGTTGGTAGTTAATCCTGTGAATACGCGTTCGGTGTTATCGTAATTATCGGTTTCCCAAACCACATCACCCCAGCGGTTATAAATCTGAACCTTGTTGTTTTTAGTTTCTGGAAGTATGCTGATGTATTGAATGTAAAATGAATCGTTCTTACCATCGCCATTGGGAGAGAGGGCATTGTAAACTTCGATGTCCCCACTCAGTTCTATTGAAACTAATTGATCGGTGCACAAACCCGTAAGATCACACACGCTGATGGCGAGTTCATCAGTTCCCGGAAACGGTATGCCGGCATAGTTTATAGAAAGTGTGCAATTCGTAATCACGAATGGTGCACCACTGCTAAGTGTTCCCGTTGCCTGCAAGGTGCTGATGTCCAAATCATTTTCAGGGTCTGAAAGTAAGGGGCACAAGTCAATGGCAACCGTGCTTTCCAAAAAGGCAGTAGAGGTGGAGGATGCAATGACAGGCGGTGAACAATTTTTGAGTGTTATGGTAGCGGGAGTTTTCAAGCTTTCACACGAGCCATCGAATATTGATACAGAAAAGTTTCGGGTTGCAGTGATGTTGTTAACCGGATAGGTGCTGTTCACTTCACCGGTCAATAAAGTGTTACCATCATACCAGCGATAAT
>JAEUUB010000099.1 GCA_016787745.1 Cyclobacteriaceae bacterium | reverse complement strand
ATCTATTATAGTGATCTCTTTTCCCATTACATCGATTACATTCTTTTTGCAGCAAGGCTTGAACGGAAAGTTGGATTGTAGCCGTTGTTTTCCATAACTTAATAAGTTACATAAGGAGGCTGTCTCAAAAGTCATGTGGTCATCGCGGGCACCGACCCGCGATCCCGTTTTTTAAGTGGATGATGGGATTCCGGCTCAAGGCCGGAATGACATTTCAATCTTATTCGACTTTTGATACAGCCTCAACTTGTAACGTTGCTACTTCTTCAACATACTCAAAATCTCATTCAGTTTCAGCAAAGCCTCCACCGGACTAATGGTATTGATGTCTATTTTCTCTAGCAGATCATGCACGGCTTTGGATTTGGGATCCATCTCAAATAAACTCATCTGCGCGGTGGCCTTCGGCAATTCATCAAATTTTGCTTTTGATTCGTTCTTGTGTTTGTCCTTTTCCAGAAATTGTAAAATCTCATTGGCACGCAGCACAACTTTGTTGGGCATGCCGGCCAGTTGTGCCACATGAATTCCAAAACTGTGTTCGCTGCCTCCTTCTTTCAATTTGCGCATGAAAATAATTTTATCTCCCACCTCCTTCACGCTTACGTTGAAATTTTTTACACGCACCAGATCCTCCGTAAGCTGATTCAACTCATGATAATGCGTGGCAAAAAGGGTTTTGGGTTTAAAATCTTTGTGGTTATGCAGGTATTCAACAATGGCCCAGGCAATGGACACGCCATCGTAGGTAGAGGTTCCCCGGCCTATTTCATCCATTAAAATCAAACTGCGGTTACTCAGGTTGTTGAGAATGCTGGCCGTCTCCGTCATCTCCACCATAAAGGTAGATTCGCCCCGCGAAAGATTATCGGAGGCCCCTACCCGGGTGAAAATTTTATCGATGATTCCAATCGTGGCGGCTTCGGCCGGAACGTAACTTCCCATTTGTGCCATCAATACAATCAGTGCTACCTGACGTAACAAAGCCGATTTACCCGCCATGTTTGGCCCCGTAATAACCAGTATCTGCTGCGTATCGTTATCAAGATAAATATCGTTGGGCACATATACTTCACCGGGGGGAAGTTGTTTTTCAATAACCGGATGCCGGCCCGCTTTAATGGCCAGCCGGAAGGAATCGCTGATCTCTGGCTTATTATACTTATTCATTTTGGCCACCACCGAGAAAGAAAGCAGACAATCTAACACCCCCACCACGCGGGCATTCTGTTGAATCTGCGCCACATAATCGGAAGCATGATGTACCAGATCCAGGAACAGTCGCTGTTCAATCACCAGCAATTTCTCTTCGGCATGCAAAATCTTTTCTTCATAGACTTTCAGTTCTTCCGTAATGAAACGCTCGGCATTAACCAGCGTTTGCTTCCGAATCCAATCGGTTGGCACTTTGTCTTTGTTGGCGTTACTTACTTCCAGATAATAACCAAACACTTTATTATAAGAGATCTTAAGCGAGTTGATACCTGTGCGTTCGATTTCGCGTTTTTGTATTTGAACCAGGTAATCTTTTCCCGAAAACGCGAGGGCTCTTAATTCGTCCAGTTCGGCATTCACTCCTTCTTTAATAATACCGCCCTGATGAATAAGCATCGGAGCATCTTCTTTCAACTCCTTATCGATCTTCTCCAATAAAAAGTCGCACCGGTTTAACTGATCCCCGAGTTTTTTTAATTCATAGTGAGCAGATTTCTCCAAAATCTCCTTAACCGGAAGAATGGCTTTTAACGATCGCTTGAGTTGAATAAGCTCACGCGGATTGATTCGGCCAACGGCCACTTTAGAAATCAAGCGCTCGAGATCCGCCACCTGACGAAACTGTTCAAGGATTTTATCGGCCAGGGATTCCTCTGCGCTAAACTGTCCCACTACCTGAAGGCGTTCGTCAATGCTTTGCTTATCCTTCAAAGGCAAAATCATCCATTTGCGCAGATTGCGCGAACCCATGGCTGTAACCGTTTGATCAAGCACTTGAAGCAAAGGAACTCCACCCTCATTTTGCGAACTTACTATTTCCAGATTCCGAACCGTAAACTTATCCAGCCAAACATACTTGTCTTCATCGATGCGAGAGATGGCTGATATATGTTGTGTGTCTTTGTGTTCGGTAGCTTCTAAATAATAAAGAATGGAGCCTGCAGCAATAATGGCTTCGTTCATGCCGTCAATGCCAAAGCCTTTCAGCGAATTGGTTTTGAATTGCTGAATTAATTTTTCGTTGGCAAAATCAAAGGCAAATACCCAGTCATCCAACGCAAATGTGGCGTGCTCATCACTAAACTGTGCTTCAAATTTCTCGCGCTGTGTTTTACTGTAGATAATTTCGGCCGGGCCAAAACTCTGTATAAGTTTATTGATATAATTTTCGGGGCCCTGTGCTGCATAAAATTCACCCGTGCTTACATCCAGAAACGCTACCCCCAGGGCAGTCTTTCCTGAAAACAACGATGCCAGAAAATTATTCCGCTTGCGCTCAAGTACATGATCATTGTAAGAAACTCCGGGAGTTACAAGTTCAGTTACGCCTCGTTTTACAATTCCTTTCACTGACCGTGGATCTTCCAACTGATCGCAAATAGCTACCCGGTTTCCTGCACGAACTAATTTGGGCAAGTAGGTATCGAGTGCATGATGTGGAAATCCGGCTAATTCAATTTCCGAAGCCGAGCCATTTCCACGCTTTGTTAGTGTGATGTCAAGAACCCGGGCGGCTCGTATCGCGTCTTCGCCAAAAGTTTCGTAAAAGTCGCCCACCCTAAATAGCAACAGCGCACCGGGATACTTCGCCTTGATAGCGTTGTATTGTTTCATTAGCGGGGTTTCCATTGCTTTCTCTCCGGCCATACTGCTGGTGTATTTAAAAAAATTGAACCGCTTGGTTTTGTGCTCTTTGCACGCTTTGTAAACAAGTAGTTGGCAAATATATAGGCAAGTAGGCACAACTACAGGCTCAAAAAGGAAGAAATCGGGCATTTCCCTTTGCCCCAAAAGTTCTCAGTTCACCCCAATAATGTCTGCATTCTTGCAACCCTGCCTGCACTATTTAAGTTTGTAGTGTATGGAAAATTCACAAGCGCTTAATTCGGGTAATTCGATGTCATTATCGGATCGGCTTACCGATTGGTTGCATACCCCATTTCCATTTTACCTTAATGACGACCGGAAAAATTTTCTTTTCGTAACCGTTATGAGTGCGTTTGTTACGGGGTTCCTTTATTTATTTAAAACCGATACTGAATTTGGTTTTACGGATGGGCTGGAGTGGCTCCACGGATTAATAACCTTTGGGGTTCTCTGCTTTAACCTTTTGTTGCTTCCCCGTCTGTTTCCTTCGTGGATGGATCCTACTCTATGGACTATAAAAAAATACATCTGGATAAATATTTTGCATTTAACCCTCATCTGGGCAATCGCAACCATTTTAGAAAAAATCTTTTACTGTCCTTTTGATATGGCCTGGATCGTAGTGGCGAAGCACACCATCGTTCAGGTAGCTATTAAAGGAGTAATTCCCATTGCATTATGCACGTTGTTTCTCAGAGCGCAAATACTTCAGGAGAATCTTCGCGAAGCCATCAAAACCAATCAGGAACTGCGAAAAATACAAACGCTTAAAAAAGAATCAAGAGAATCGGTAAAACTGGCAACGCTTGTTACTTTATATTCTGATACAAGCGAAAGCCTAACCTTTAATCTACCCGATCTGTTATTTATCCAGGCGGATGACAACTACTCAACCATTGTTTGGAATGAAAGTGGAGTCATTCAAAAAAAACTGTTACGTGTGAATTTAAAAAATCTGGAATCTCAACTTAACAATTCCTTTACCCTTCGCTGCCATCGCTCTTACATTGTTAATGTAAATGCCATTTCGGCCATTAGCGGAAATACAAATGGATATAAGCTTAAAATCAATGGCTCTGAGTATTCCATCCCGGTATCGCGCCCCAAAGGAAAAGAAGTGATGGAAAAAATAAGTCAGCTGCGGAATATGATGGAATTGAGTTAGCCGTTTGCCCCAAATTCTTTACCGTTTACCTCATCTCAAGTCAGCTCGCACCAAAACAGCCTCTCTCTACCCCTTTGCGGGATAATTTTCAACTATCAGGATATCTGTATACGTTTTTTTCAAAAACTAAAACATATCCTTATGAAAACATTCATCACTATTCCTTTGCTATTCATCTCTACTTTGCTTGCGGCCCAATCTCCCACTGAAATTCCCAAATCGGAGTTTAAAGTTTCGTTACCCGAAAATAGTGTTACCATTAAGCCCGGAGAGAGTAAGGAAGTAGCCATGACCATCACTCGCTCTAAAAGTTACAGCAAGCTTAGCGCAGAACCAGGCACCTTTAGTCCGCTTCCGAATGGGATTGTAATTTCATTTGATCCTAAGGAAGGAAACTTTGAAAGCACGCATGCGAGCATTTCGGTAGCCTCTGGCGTTCCGTCCGGAACTTACTCTATTGTAATGGGGGCGATTATTAACTCCAGAAAGAAAGGCAGTGTACTCGAAATAAAAGTTGACTGAATTACCGGGATTTGATAATGAAGGGCAAGGTTACTTGTCCTTCACTGCTACAATCAGCCACATCTTATCACTCTTTTCTTTTGTTCTGTCAACAAACGGATCCTGTTGTTTAAGGATGGAGAATCCGGCTTTCTTCAAATCTTCGAGCGCAAAGCGTATCCCTAATTCATGCTTGCGTTCCTGATCTGCCCGGGGGGAATCTCTTCGCTCATCCGCAATCGCCTCGCACAGTACCAGCCGCCCATTTGGTTTAAGGGCAGATACAATATGCCGCAGGATCTCATCATGATCATCCATCTCATGATATGTGTCCAGAATAATAACCGCATCCAAGGTATTGAGGGGCAATTTCGGGTTATCATAATCGCCTTTAATAACTTGTACATTGGTGAGGTTCCGCTTTTCGAGATTCACAGCTAACCTATCCAACTTAGGTTGCTCCACATCTACCGCATACACTTTTCCTTTAGGCCCAACCACGGCAGCAAGCTTTGTTGTCATATATCCTTCATGACATCCAACATCCGCCACCTGGCTTTCCTTTTTAAGATTTAATTCTTTAATAAGTTCCTCGGCTTTTTGCCATCGATCCCGATCGGCCCAGGCGCTTTCTTTATACACATCCTTCCAGGTATCCTGTGCATAGAGCTGACACCCGCCCACCAGAAAAAAGAAAAATAGTATCCGCATCATAAAATTCATAACGCAATAATACAGGCAAGGATTGTTAATTTTTTCATAATGTTTTGAATGAATTCAATTGAAAATTTCCATGCTCCTTCTGCTACCTTTGCGCCATGAAGAAACTATCGCTGGAAGAATTGGGGCGCATGTCGATTAATCAGTTTAAAGAAGCAGACAAAATACCGATTTGTCTTTTGCTCGATAATGTTCGTAGCCTCCACAATGTTGGCTCAGCCTTTCGCACAGCCGATGCCTTTCGCGTAGAGAAAATAGTATTAACCGGAATTACCGGAACACCACCACATCGGGAGATTCAAAAAACTGCTTTAGGTGCTACCGAATCAGTCGCCTGGAATTATTTTGAAAATCCGGCCGAAGCCGCTGAAAAATTAAAATCAGAAGGGTACACCCTTGTTGTTGTTGAACAAACCACCGACAGCTTACCCTTGCAAACATTTTATGCAGAGAAGGACAAAAAGTATTGTTTGGTTTTTGGAAACGAAGTGCATGGGGTTAGTGAAGAAGTAATAGAACGGGCCGCACTGGCTTTAGAAATTCC
>JAEUUB010000092.1 GCA_016787745.1 Cyclobacteriaceae bacterium | reverse complement strand
TGCAATCTGATAGTCATTCAGAAAGACGAAATCATAGGCGGTGAAAACCTCCTCATAAATTTTCAACGCTTCTTCATACTGATTATGAACGATAAATTCTTCGGCTTCATTTATCCGAGCGTGATACTGAGCATAGTCTTGCCCAAGAGATCGGAAGGAAATAGTTACAAAACAGATTATCAAGTTTCTCATCATTACCAGGATGGAGCAAACCCTAAAAAGGTTTAACCTATTAACAGGTTGGATAAACTAAGGATCCATTTCTATTCCTTCCCTAGTGCTTTGTCTAAACATGATTTAAACGAATGTACAGATACGCTAACGTCCTGCTCAGTCGTTGCCCAGGAACAAACACTTATCCGAATCACTTTTTTACCTTTCCAGGTAGAGCCCCCTACCCAGCAAACTCTATCCTGTTGGATAAATCCCAATACTTTTTCTGTTAGGCTATCCGACTCGCAAACCACAATTACCTGATTAAAAACCACTTCGTTCATTACAGTAAATCCATCGATGCCCGAGAGTTCAGCCGCAAACTGTTTTGCCCGTTCATGCATCTCATAAACCATCTGATCGATTCCAACTGTGCCCAGATATTTTAGTGTTGCCCACAGTTCAATGATCCGTGCCCGTCTTGACATTTCAGGAGTATAAAACATCCCATCGCGTGTGTCACTCAAAACTAAATATCCGGCCGACATGTGCAAGGCACTGGTTAATGCTTCTTTGTCGCTGCATAGTACTATGCCACAATCGTATGGCGTGTTTAAAGTTTTATGTCCATCCACCGCCCAGGAGTTAGCCTGTTCAA
Source organism: Cyclobacteriaceae bacterium (assembly GCA_016787745.1). Lineage (GTDB taxonomy): Bacteria > Bacteroidota > Bacteroidia > Cytophagales > Cyclobacteriaceae > ELB16-189. The sequence goes on along the minus strand of JAEUUB010000092.1, from coordinate 1,622 downwards.
TGCCTCGCGTAAGATGAGATAATTTTTTTGTGCCGGATGCCCATAAACCAAATGCACCATCAATATGAATCCATGCATCAGCCTTCCTTGCCGTTAGGCAGATTTCTGAGAAATTATCGAACGAACCACTATTTACATTTCCTGCCGCTAATATCAATATTGATTTATCATCCAACTCAGGAATTAAGTCTGCACGGATTCTTCCCTGGCTGTCTGTTTCAACAAATTCAATGAGGTTGTATCCAAAACCCAACAAGCCAAGAGCCTTAATAACGGTAGAATGAGCCTCTTTGCTTGTTATTATTCTTATGGGAGGCGCTCCGTGAAAACCTCTTTGATTGATGTCCCATCCTTGATTTTTTAAAACTCTGAATCTTGCCGCTGCCAGTCCGCATAAATTTGCAGCTGATGTGCCGCTGACAAAACCTGCTACTGTTTGTTCCGGTAAACCAAAAAGGGACTTCAACCATTGTTGTACCACAGTCTCCAATTTGGCTGCTATTGGAGAGATCACATACATGGCGGTATTCTGATCCCAGAAGCTGGCTAACAATTTCGCGGACAAGCCACTCGGCACAACACTTCCATTTACGAAACCAAAATAACGGCCGCCAATCTGAGCCACAGTGGCCGGAGAGCCGTAGTGATCGAGCTTTCGAATCACATCCATTGCAGAAGATGGCTCCTCAGGCATGGATTCGTCAAACTGATTTAAATTATCCAATGCCTCATCGGTTGGATAAACATTACGCTCCAATACACTGTCGATATAGGTCAAGCCACGCTGCAAAGCTTCATGAAAAACGACTTTGTCTTTCACTTCTGCCAACATCTTTTTGTGTATCTCAGCCATGGATTGAACACTACGGGGTGAATACTTGAAGAATTTAATTTACGATAAAATACAGTCCAGAAAAGAACGGGACAGGAACACGATTGAACCCATCAAATTACTTTGCCACCACCTGAAATGCCTTTTCTCCATCTTTTTCCACTTCCCGAAGGGTTCGCATTTGTTTCATCTCCTCCAACATGGGGAGCAATTCATCGTTGTTGGAGACTTTTAAGTGAGTACTGATTTCCGATAACGATTTAATGTCGTTGGGGGCTTTTCGGAAGTCGGTAATAAAATTGAGAATGTCGATCTTCTTAATCATTGGTATACGTTAAAATAAAACATGTTTTCAAACCTATTACGAATATCATCGCTCAGAGTTATAAAAAATATAGACGATTTACGTCTCTTTATTTAGGCACTCTTTTTTACATCGCTAAACATGATTGTAAGTAAGGCAGCTACAAGCAAAAAATTAAATTCCATTCCATTTCTGCCGTTACCTACAACAAACCAGCCCTCCTTAAAATGAATCATGGCTATGCCAGAAATTAATATAAGGATAGTAACGATAGCCGCCCATCGGATATATTTTTCCAAAATCAAACAAATGGCCGCTGCTACATGCGATAACTTTATTGCCCAGGCCAATGGAACTCCCAGGGGATTAAAGCCCACCTGGTTTAGGTACAAAGTACCAAAGTCATTAACTCCATTATTAAACATGACCGGCACGCTATGCATGATTAAAATGATGGCCACCGCCCATCGAAGAATAAAAGTGCTA
>JAEUUB010000078.1 GCA_016787745.1 Cyclobacteriaceae bacterium | reverse complement strand
ATGAGCGATCGGTTAACCTGGATGATTTAAAAAGCAAAGTAGCACAGTAAGAGAAAAGCACGAATGAAGATATTTTATACATGCTTGCTGGTGATCTTTTGTGGGTACACAGCAGCCGCTCAGAGTCAAAGTGAAACTGCTGCAGATCTGCCTCCGGGCTGGTGGTTGATTCCCAAGACCGAGACAAGACTTAAGTTCGGTGGATACGTAAAGATGGATCTGATTCACGATTTCAATCCCATCGCATCCCCTGACTTTTTTGACGTAACAAAAATCCCTACGGATGGATCGGAAGGACAAAGCACGCATATTCACGCAAAGGAGACCCGCTTTAACCTGGATGTTCGCACCCATACAAAAGTAGGAGAGCTGCGCGCCTTTGTAGAAGGGGACTTCTATGGAACAAATGGAGCATTCCGCCTTCGTCATGCATTTGTTGAGATAAATGATAAATGGTTGGCGGGTCAATGGTGGTCTAACTTTATGGATGAATCCATGATCCCTAATACACTGGACTTTGAAAAGCCCGGTGCGTACCTTTTCGCGCGTAACCCCATGCTCAGGTACAAACATGCCCTTTCCAACGATGCATATCTTGCTTTTGCACTGGAAGAACCCCATGCCAACGCGCAGGCCCCTGCGCAGGCCGGTGCCTTTGAAAATCCATTACCCGATTTAACAGGCCGTTACCGGCTCACCAAGCCTTGGGGACATTTACAGGTATCTGCATTTGCTGCGAAACTTGCGTACCGATTTGATACAAATGAAACTGATGAAGTTTCATTGTATGGCGGCAGCGTGTCTGGGCAATTTAATGTCGTAAAAACGGACCGACTTTTTTATCAGGTTGCCTATGGCCCAGGAGTTGCCCGCTTTCGCGGAGGAATGTCTGCTGCCCTCAATGCCAATGGTGAACTTGAAGCGCTAACCGATTTAGGTTATACCTTTGGATATGAAAGGCATTGGAGTCCTTCGCTCTACTCTATCTTCGTTTATAACCATGGTGAAGTAGACAACACCGAGGGTCAGCCCTCCTCTGCGGTAACACAGGGAAGTTATGCAGCTGCCGACCTTATCTGGAAATTTACCGAAAAGGCCTTTGTAGGAGTGGAGTACTTGTGGGGATTGCGTAAAGACCTTAGCGAAGCGGACGGAACAGCCAACAGGCTACAATTGAGCATCAAGTACGCATTCAACTAGCCATAGATGTCAGAGGGTAGGAGTTAGAATAAGACAGAGTAATATTCTAATTTCTACCCCTCTTGCGTCCGGATCATA
>JAEUUB010000077.1 GCA_016787745.1 Cyclobacteriaceae bacterium | reverse complement strand
TTTACCGGTTGCTGGATAAAAAAGTTCGGGTAAAAGTTTCGAATGAACCCTTCTACGCAGGTGGTAAAAAATTTGATCGCGGCTCGGTAATGGTTTCGGCCGATAACCAGGAAATAACGCCTGATCAGATTCGTGCGCTGATCACTGAAATAACGGAGCAGGATGCTATTGATGTTTATGCAGTAAACACCGGCCTCGACTATAAAGGAGTGAGCCTGGGAAGCAGTTCGTTTTATGCACTGGAAAAGCCAACCATAGCCGTGCTGGTAGAGGGTGGCGTATCGCCCACCGATGCCGGTGAAATCTGGCATTTGCTCGATACCCGGTTTCAAATTCCTGTAACGTTACTTCCCACCTCTGTTTTTAACTCGGCTTCTTTAGAAAAGTACACTACCCTTATATTTCCCGAAGGAAGCTATCAGGCCATCAGCGAAAGCGGAAAAGAAAAACTGAAGAGCTGGGTTCAGGCAGGCGGTGTGCTTATTGGATTTGAAAGAGCTTTAAGTTGGTTTACCGCCAATGGCTTTGGCAAGTTTGATGTAAAGAAAGAAGAAGAGAAAAAGGAAGTAAAACCCAGATCGTATGCTGACATCAATGAAGATTTTGGCGCGCAGGCTACCAGCGGGGCCATCTTCGAAGCGGATGCCGACTTAACGCATCCTATTTTGTATGGCTATACCAATGCCAAGGTGCCGTTGTTCAAAGGCAACAACATCTTTATACAAAAAGCGACTGGTGCCTATTCCAATCCGCTATCGTATGGAAACAATCCGTTGCTGAGTGGCTACATCACTAAGCCTAATCTGGAGAAGTTAAAAAACACTTCGGTACTCGGCACGGCAAGTTTGGGTCGCGGTCGGGTTATTGGTTTTTCAGAGAACATGGCCTTTCGCGCGTTTTGGTTTGGTACTAACCGTATGCTGATGAATGCCATTTTTCTGGGGCCGATGATCAGTCCGCAGGCAAGCCGGTAATTAACCCAAAAAAGTCATTAGACTTTTTTGCGCTTCGCGCTGACGATTGAAAATGAATGTGTTATGGAGATTGGAGTAAAGTAAGCTACTCATTCATTTTCAATGTCAGGGTTAATCCCGATAATGCTGACGGTATCCGTCAGCATTCATCGGCCCGCAAAGTCAAAATTGTAAATCCTATTGACAATTCTGGGATTAATAGTTTGGTAGTTTGCAGTAATCAGTAAGGCAGTAAGTTACAGCCAACTGGTTACTGCCAACTTTTACTCAGGATAGTTAACAGGTTGCGTGAAAAACTAGTAGCTTTGCAAAACCCTCTGTCCCAGCGTGATCAGAAAATTTTTTCCGCTAGACAAAAATTATCTGCTCGAAGAAGCCCAGCTATCTTTACAGGATACTCTGCTCGATCAACTGGTTGAAAGAGTAAAGATGTATCATCAGGCCATCCACAATCCTTTAGGATTGAACGATTCGTTCAGCGCGAAACTTAAAGCCTATACCGCTAAAAACAGAAAGCCTTTATATACTTTCTATCAAAACCTGGCGGGAGTTTACCGATATAAGTATGGCGAAAACCAACTGGGCTTTGTGTGGGATGGGCGCGACCATACCCAGATTTATAAAGAAGAGTGGATCGAAACCTTCACCGCCTGGACCGGGCAGTTTTGCACCAACGAACTTTTTCTGCAGGCCGTGCTTGACCTTACTGTTTTTTTGCCTGACAACCGGCATGCGCATCTGGCCGAAGGCCGAATGAATCATTTTGTACTCAAACATTTTGAAGTTAAGATTCATAAGAACCGCGGCATTGTAGAAATGAAGGTTGCCTGAAAACGTGAACCGCAAAGAGCGCGGAGAAACGCGGAATTAATCGGGTTTAAAGATATAAAGAGATTCTTTAGCGAACTTAGCGACCTCTTCGTTTCAATTCCTTCATAAACATTACCTGCGAAGAAGCGTTGAGTACTCTCCAAATTAATATTTTAAAGACATTCCCTTTGCGAAACTTTGCTCCCTTGCGGTTCAATCCTTTTGATACCTCCAAATGAATTACTAATTTATCCGACCTTTAATCTATACCTTATGAAACGCTCTCTTTTTTACCTGATCTCCATAGTTTCGGTTGTTCTTATTCTGGTCTGGTCTTACTTCTGGATTGACATTCTCTTCCTGTTTCTGATTGTAGGCCCGCTTATTATTATTGGCATTCAGGATGTGATGCAAGACAAGCAATCCATCCGCAAAAATTTTCCGGTGTTGGGGCGGTTGCGCTATGTGTTCGAAGATCTGAGACCTAAGATTCAGCAATACTTTGTAGAGAGCGATACCGATGGCGCTCCTATCAATCGGAATGAACGCTCGGTTATTTATCAGCGGGCAAAAAAACAAACCGACACCATTCCCTTTGGTACACAATTGAATGTGTATGCCGAAGGGTATGAATGGATAACGCACTCCATTGTGCCTAAAGATTTTCATAAGATGGATCATAA
>JAEUUB010000940.1 GCA_016787745.1 Cyclobacteriaceae bacterium | reverse complement strand
GGTGCGCTGCACGGTTAGATTCCACAATCCGTTAAACTTCATTGGCAGACTATTAGCCATGGTTCTTACTGACAAACCAAAGCCTCCTTCTAAATATTCGATGTGATGCCAATAGCCACTGGGCATAAATAAGGTATCTCCATGTTCAAGAATTGTACTGAAACCTTTCACATAATTCAGACCCGGATAAGCTTCATAGTCCGGAGCATCTACATCCACGGTTGAGTGCACATTAAAGGGCAATCGATACAATAATTCGGATTGATCAGGAGCAAAAAGTACTACCCGCTTTCTCCCATGAAACTGAGTTAAGAAAACATTACTCATGTCAATATCCTGATGCATGCGCACTATCGATTTGGGCGGCCCAAAAAACATGAATGGAATCTTTATATATCCTTTCACAATGTCAGGATAACCAAAATCTTTAAGCAACTCCGGCTTATGCTTAAAAATCGGAAATAAAAACAGACGCAAATCGGTGGGTTCATGTTCTATCAAATTCAGATACTCATCAAACCGCATGGTGGCATTTGGTACCTGCAAGGTTTTAGAAAGATCCTCTTTTCTATTTCCAAACAAACCTACTTCAATATTGCCCATGGTCTGCTTAAAAAAATCCATCGTCCATTTTGTGTACGCAGGATATTGTTTCCATAAACCTCTTAAAACAACAGGTTTTTGAGGATTATAGTACTCACTGTAAAATTCCTTCCTTGTAATAGTAGTACCATCGACTACAGGTACCGGGGTGTGCGTATCAAGTGCCATTTACTTTTGCTTTGAAACCGCAAAATTAGCGGTTTTTTTAATTAAAAATGAACTTTTCGCTAAGATAACCTGAGGTACTTTTAATACAATACCGTCACAACCGCATTTAATGTTGCATTCAGCTCGGTCCATTGCCCAAAACTGGTTTTACGCTCAAAAGTTTTGAGAGCCTCTGTTTTCGGAGTTTTTCCGGTCTCTATCATTAATCCTGTAAAAGGCGGCAGGTCTTTGAACCCTGGCCAGTCCATCATGTTGCCATGATACTCGTATGAACTGCCTTTTTCCTGGTTCGAAATTACCTCAACCTTTGGATTCCCTGCCAAATAC
>JAEUUB010000149.1 GCA_016787745.1 Cyclobacteriaceae bacterium | reverse complement strand
TACCACATCTTCGGTGGTGGTTACACCGGGTTGAATTACTTTATCCGAAAAACCTTCCTGAATAATGTCATGGGCGATGCGGCATATTTGCTGATAGATTGCCATCTCTTTTTCAGTACGTGTTTCTAACCAGCTTACAGCCAGCTTTTCGGCTGAGACTACTTTTGATTGCAAATTCTTAGGTAAAACTTTTATAAGATTATCATAGTCATTCGAGGTGATTCCATCGGCATGACCCCAGGATGGAGCTTTGTTAACTCCAATTTTTTTTGGGTTGCGTTCTGAAATAATTTTTCCAAGTTGCGCCCATTGATCGGGGTTGGCATCCGGATCCCAGGCGCGTTTAAACGCTTTGCCTACATCGTACCGGGCTACAGCCAGATATTCCATTTCTTTATCGGCCCCACGATCGAACGCAACGAGCATGGTGGTTCTGCGGGCAGCGTGCCAGGTGGCGGGCAATAAAGTTCGGATCACCGGGTCCTCATTATATTCACGGGAAACTACTACCCACATGTCAAGGCCTTCTCTGCGCATCAAGCCAGGTAAAACCGTTCTTAGCCTGTCATCCAATAGTTCATCAATAACGCGCGCCTGTTCGCGCTGTGTTAGCACCAGCGGTTGACTAATTGAAAAAGAGAAAGCAAAAAGTAGTAAGAATGAAAACAGATACTTCATAAGAATATATTTAGACAGCAAGTTTAAGTGATTCTAAGGAAGTTTAAAGACGATTTTACACCGCTGGTCTTTTAGTATTTCGTGTGCGTTTTCAACCTCTAAGTGAGACCTGGCATCATCCATTTTTTCGTTAATATCACTTCGGATCTCTTTCATTCGCATAGCCTCTATAAATCGTTTCACATCTTCTTTGCTTTCAAGAATTAATTCGGGTACAGGCGTGGGTTTGTCATCTTCTCCTTTGGCTACCATCGTAAAAAAGGAGGAATTTGTGTGCAATACTTTTCCCGTCTTTATATTCTGAGATTCCACCCGGATTCCGACCACGAGTGATGTACGACCTACATAATTGACGGAAGCATGAAGTGAAACCAATTCTCCTACTTCTACAGGCTGAAGAAATTCCACCCGATCCACCGTTACCGTTACACAGTAGGTACCTGCATGTTTACTGGCAGTAGCATAGGCCACTTTATCCATTAGTGATAACAGCGTGCCTCCGTGAATCTTTCCACCAAAATTGGCATAGGAGGGAATCATTAGTTCGGTAATGGTGGTTTGGGAGTACCGTACGGGTCTGGCTTCTTGCATGGGTTTAGGATTGGGTGAAAGTAAGTTAGGAATTTTATCTGTGAACGGGGTGGGTATGCTATATTGAGGTTTAGTTACACCTTGCGTGAAAGCTTGTTAAATCGAACAATCATAGCGGTAGCAGTTAAAGTAAGTCCAACCGATAAGCCAATCCAAATTCCACTGGCACCCATCTTTAGAGGAAATGCAAGCCAATACCCCATTGGAAGAGCAATGACCCAATACGAGACAAATATGAGCAGGGAAGGCACCTTAACATCCTGCAGGCCACGCAAAGCGCCAGCGGTCACTACCTGGATGCCATCCGACAATTGAAAAAAAGCGCCAATGATTAATAAGGTTGCTGTAAGATCAATCACAACAGGATCATCTATATAAAGTGAAGGCAGCATTTCTCTTCCAAAGATGAACAGCAGTGCCCAGAGCAACATGAGTACACCAGCCATGCCAATCATTGTAAAGGCACTGCTTCTTAAATTTTTTCGATCTTTCTGACCCCAAAAATTGCCAACCCGAATTGTTGCCGCTGCCCCCATGCCCGATGTAGTCATGTAACTGATGGTTGCCAGGTTAATAGCAATCTGATGTGCAGCTAAAGCGGTAGTACCCAGCCAGCCCATCATGAGTGCTGAGAAACCAAAAGCTCCCGCTTCAAAAATAAACTGCGATCCGGCAGGTAAACCAATGTGTAACATTTTTGAGATTAAGGGTCTTGAATAATTCCCTAACGAAAACCCAGCCGTGAACGCCTGAAATTTTCTGCCGTAAAAAACATATAACAGCATGCCTAATGCCATGAGGCAGCGTGCAATCAACGTTGCCCAACCAGCTCCGTTGAGTCCCATTTCAGGGAAACCGTAATGACCAAAAATTAATACGTAGTTAAGGGCGATGTTAACGAGGTTACTCAGCACTACAATAATCATAGCAACCCGCGTTCGTTGAAGCCCTTCAGCAAACTGCCGGTAAGTTTGAAAAATCATGGTTGGTAGGATGGACAGAGTAACTATGTTCAGATAGGGGATGCCCAGCGTAACTACCTCCTGAGGTTGCCCCATACGGTGCATAAAGGGCTCTATCGAAAAAATGAAACCAACCAGAATTATTCCGGTAACAAGATTTATTAGGGTGCCATTTTTTAATGTGTCGATTACTTTGCGGGTGTCGTTGGCACCATCGGCTTGCGCGACCAATGGCGTGATTGCATAGGAAACCCCAATGCCAAAAAAAAGCGGAATTGAAAAAAAGATATTGGCAAAGGAAGAAGCCGCCAATGGCGTAGCCCCGGTCCAACCAATCATAATGCTATCCGCCACGCCCGTCATCACTTGACCCAGCATGCTTAGCATAACCGGATAGGCGAGCAGGAAGTTGGGGCGAATGTGGGAGTTATTTAACATAGATGCGGGATAGAATCAATCCAGTATCAAGAATCCAGTATCCATTTTAAATTCCTTTTATTCGGGCAACTTTCAAAATTCCTATCACGGTTAAACTATCTGTAATTTTTCCGTCAAGCACCATTTGCAAGGCTTCAGAAATAGGAAGCTTCCATACCTTCATATCCGCTTCGGTATCTTCCAACTCACTTTCCAATTGGGTAAGTTCCTCGGCTAAGAAAATAAAACCTTCTTCGTCCGAAACAGAATTGCTAAGATGTGTGCGTTGAATTAATGACCATCGATTGGCGATCAGTCCGGTTTCTTCTTTTAGCTCACGCCTGGCGGATTCAAGAATATCCGTATCCAGGGGACCGCCTCCTTCAGGTATTTCCCAACTCCATTCGTTCAGCGTGTATCGCCACTGACCAACCAGCCAGGTATTATTCTCTTGATCAACTGCAACAATACCAATCGCTTTGTTTTTAAAATGAACTTTGCCGTAGATTCCTTTCCCGCCTGCCGGATTTATCACCTGATGTTCCACCACCTGAATCCATCGATTACTATATTTTTCTTCTGAAGAAAGTGTTTGCCAGAGGTTCATGGTAAAAAATTTAAAAATTCAAGATTGAAAATTATACTGACAATTAGTTGAATTAATCTTGAATTTTGAGTTTTGAATCTTGATTTTTGAGGAATGCTACTTTCTTCCTTTACTCCTGATTTGATTGAAGCCGGCTGTGATGAAGTAGGAAGAGGTTGTTTGGCGGGGCCGGTAGTGGCAGCCGCGGTTATCCTTCCTAAGAATTATACCCATGAATTATTGAATGACTCCAAGCAATTATCCCGTCAGGAACGTCAGGAGTTGCAAACGGATATTGTTCGTGACGCTTTGGCCTGGGCCATTGCCGAAGTAGGCAATGCAGAAATAGACCGGATAAATATTTTAAATGCATCGTTTAAGGCCATGCATTTGGCGTTAGATCAGCTTACGCTTCGGCCAGAACTTTTGTTGATAGACGGAAATCGGTTTAAACCTTATCAGAACGTGAAGTTTGAGTGTGTGATTAAAGGGGATGCTAAGTATTTGGCTATTGCTGCGGCTTCCGTTCTGGCAAAGAATTATCGCGATGAGTTGATGGAAAAACTGGCCCATGAATTTCCGGGCTATGCCTGGAATACCAATGTTGGATATCCTACCGAAGAGCATCGGGATGGAATAAGAGCAAACGGGATAACACCCTATCATCGAAGATCTTTTCAATTATTGCCGAGTCAATTGGAATTATTTGAGCAATAAATAAGTAGTCAGGAAGTGATTTCTATCTAGAATAAACTTTATGTGTCTGATATTTTTATCTCTGAATAATCATCCTAACTACAAACTTATAGTTGCGGCCAACCGCGATGAATTTTACAATAGACAAACAGCGCCCGCTCATTTTTGGAAAGATCATCCCGAAATTCTTGGTGGACGCGATTTGGAGGCTTCGGGTACCTGGATGGCCATGAATAGAAATGGCCGCATTGCTATGGTAACGAATTACCGCGATCCGGTAAACATTAATCCAAAAGCTCCCTCCCGAGGGAAATTGGTTTCCGATTTTTTACTAAGTAACGTGTCAGCTAAAGACTATCTGTTAGAAACTTCCCAAAATGGAAAGTTGTATAATGGATTTAACCTTATTGTGGGGGAAGGAACAGATCTGTGGTATTATTCTAACTATAAAGAAGGTGTTGAACAAATTAACTCCGGAATTCATGGGCTGAGCAATCATTTGTTAGATACGAGTTGGCCCAAGGTTGTGCGGGGCAAAGCCAGGTTTAATGAGCAACTTAAAGGAAGCATTGTTGAACCCTCGAACCTGTTCGAATTTTTATCCGACCCGCAAGAAGCTCCGGTCGATCAACTTCCCAACACAGGAATAGGATTGGAACGGGAAAAAGCACTGTCGGCTATGTTTATTAAAACGTCTGGATACGGCAGCCGATGTTCAACCGTTGTTCTTATTGATAAGGAAAATCGTGTTTTGTATTCAGAAAGAGTTTACGATGTAAAAACCTTTGAACACAAAACACAATCTTTTGAATTTAAAATTATTGAATAACAAGTCGCATTACATCTCCGGCTGAGTTTCTGACTACATAAACACCGGGTGCCAAAGATGAGATGTCAATCTGATTTACCCCGCTCACTTTCATGACAATCACGCCCAGATTATTTGAGATCGCATAGGTGTCCTTTTTATTTAAAGTTACCACTCCGCCTACGTTTACCGGATTAGGATACAAGGTTAATTCGTCCGAAAGAGCAACATTTAAAGCGATTACTTTTGAATAGGTAACCTTCTTATCGAAATCCGTTTGCTTCAATCGGTAGTATGAGAGATTGGGGTGTGGTTGGGTATCGATGTATTCATATTCTGTTGCCGTTTGTATAGTTCCGGCACCCTCAATTTCAGCGATGCTTTCAAATTCCGCTCCATCAACCGAGCGCTGGACAGTAAAGAAATCATTATTCAATTCCGATGCAGTAATCCAATTCAATTTTACATTTTCATTCACTACCTGACCGGTAAAGCTTATTAACTCAACAGGTAGCGGGTTGGATAAAGTTGTAGAACCGAGAGTTATCGGACTAAAGCTGGTAATAGGTGCAGAAGTAATTAACGTTCCAGCGGTGGCATTGCCGGTAGTCCCGCCATTGCCATGATCAACCCATGCAGCACCGTTCCATCTAACAACCCGTAAAGTTGGTAAGTTAGTAATGTAAGCCCCGGTGCAATCAGGACTGTTCCAGCTCAACGTTACGTTTACGTTTGATGCACCAACGGTACGATCCAGCACCCAGTACTCGCAGGAACTTACGGTAAGTATTCCAGCAGGATAGGTTGCGGGCCCGCCAAAGGCCTGACTTGCTTTAAAGTATTCAGCCCGGAAAGCATGTGTATTGGTAGTAGGAGCCGAGATAGAAATAGGTCTAAAGATTCCGTTATCACCGGTAGGGAATGAGAAAGCAGTATTTCCAACTTTTACCACGGGCCCATCAACGTGACTGGCATTTGAACCACCGATAACCGTTGATCCATTTGCGAAGTTTAAAATATTAGTGGTAGTAGTATTAAGAACTCCAGTAGTAAAGGTAGCACTGGTTGTTACGCTTGCATCGGTGGTTAGGGTAACTGCATTGCCCGACTTATTCATTAATAGTCTCCGGAAAATCGGAGAGGCTGATCCGCTTTTGATTACGTTTTGAGCATTGCCTCCCGCAAACGTGATGGTTCCATTGTTTGCTCCAAAGGTTATAGGCGATGCACCATCAACGGTTACATTGCCGCGAAAAGTACTGGCAGCGTTATAAGCGGGTTGAATGGTACCGCTGGCTTGATTGAAGGTAACATTTCCTGTAAAGTCATCGGGATTTGTTACGGCTAATCTGAAAATACCCGTGCTTGAGTTTGTAAAAGTTGTGTTGCCTGCAAAACTATTTCCTCCGGCACTATTGTCGGTTGAAGTTCCAGTTTTAATCAGCGAGTTGGTTGCGCCATTCAGGACGGAACCATCTAAAAGTACAGCCGGAGCACTCACA
>JAEUUB010000145.1 GCA_016787745.1 Cyclobacteriaceae bacterium | reverse complement strand
TCAGCCCTCTTTTCTCGTATAAGCATCAACCATATTGCTGACAAGTTGCTCTCCAGCAGAGCTTGCTTCCTCTTTTGGCTGATGGGCTAAGTCTAATAATTTATACAGATAAAGTCACCAACTATTTTTCAGTACAATACTTTTATTAATTGGAATGTTCACCTGGCCATCTCCGCTTCTGCAATAACCGTAAGCAACGCAAATTGAATGGCTTTGTACCCATTTACATCCAGCCACCATTCTTTTAACGAATGCGCATTACCGCTTTTTCCGCCACGGCCTATGGTAACGGCCGGTATCCCTCGCGCGATAGGAATATTCGAATTGGTGGAACCTCGGGTAACGCGAGGCTCTTCACCGAAATATTTTACAGCGGCCATTGTTCGTTGAATCAAGGGCAAGTCTTCTGTCAATTCCCCGGAAGGGCGATCGCCAATTTTTTGAATATCTACGGTAAGATCGGGGCCACTGCGCTTAATTTGATTCTGTTCATCAAGCGCTTTTTGAATAGACGATTTTAAAAGGCCATCGATGTGATTTAGCCGCTCCGGACTTTCGGATCGCATATCGATCTCCATCCACGACTCAAACGCAATAGAGTTTACGGAAGTACCGCCCCCAATCCGACCTACGTTGTAACTTGTTTTTGCCCCGGTTTTGGTATACGCATCGGCCGCCAATGTAAAGTTGTGAATGGCACTGCCCAAAGCATGCTGCGGATTGGCCAGACCAAACGCACCCCAGCTATGGCCACCCGGACCTTTAAATGTTACGCGGTACCGATACGATCCCAATCCCATAATGTTAACGCGATCAATATCCCCACCATCAATCGAAATCCACGAATCAATTTTTCGGGAACCTTCTGTAAACAGATTTTTTACTCCGCGCAAATCGCCCAATCCTTCCTCCCCCACCGAACCGGTAAACAAGAGATCTGCCTGGGTTTCAATTCCTTTTTCTTCCAAGGTTCTAAGAACAGAAGCTATTACAATAAGAGCCCGGGTGTCGTCACCAATGCCGGGCGCAAATAACGTATCGCCCTTTGTCCTTACTTTCACATCCGTGCCCTTTGGAAATACGGTATCGAGATGCGCGTCTAAGGCTACCGTTCTGCTCCTGTTTTTTCCTTTTCGCAACGCCAACACATTGCCTACGTTATCAATCCAAACAGAATCGGCTCCCGCTTCTCTCAACATGTCGGCAAAAACTTTAGCCCGTACTTCTTCCATAAAAGGAGGCGCTTCAATCTCCGTAAGCATAATAAGGTCTTTGCGATTACGGGCATCCTGATTTTTGATTGACTCAAAGGCATCCTGAATTTTTTTATTCTTTGCCAACTTGTCTATTTCGCGGGTGTATTTATCAACGATTTTCCCCTTCACGCCCAGTTCATCTTCCTGAGCCTGCATTGAAAATCTAACAAAAAGAACAAGACCCATTAACAGAAAGGCTGACTTCATAAAGTATGATTTTAAATTGTGGATACTTCTCTTGCAAAGGAAGCAAAATCGCCAAGAAATTTTTAATAAGTTTTGATGTGTGGTTCTGTTCTTAGCCTGGATTAATGGACTAAATGACTTTAGAATTTTATGTTGCTCCACAAAAAATGCAGTAGATTTAAGAAAAGTTAACCATGGACTGCCAGGCTACCAGTGAAGTTTAGAGTTGGTTGTTGCCACGTTAGATAAAACATAATGATTTTTAAATTGAAGTTTCTTTAGGACTGAGATTCAAAGAACTTAGAGAAACCTGAGAAGGATAAACTGTATACATGCAGATGAAAATTGAAAGTTGTTTTTTAATAATCCTGTCTTGCCTTTTTACTTGCTCATGGGGACAGGCCAAAGAGAAAACGCAAGTTGATGAGATTTTTGCGGAGTGGAATAAACCCGATGTGCCGGGTGGGGCATTGGGAGTAGTGAAAGAGGGAAAGCTTGTGTATACCCGGGGATATGGCAGCGCGGACTTAGAACACGATGTGAAGATTACACCATCAACGGTGTTTTATATCGGTTCCATATCAAAACAGTTTGTAACATTTTGTATTCTCTTATTGGAGGAACAAGGCAAGCTTAATCTGGACGACCCCATTCAAAAATACCTTCCCGATTTCCCGGTGTATGAAAGTCCCCTCACCATCCGGCATTTCATTCATCATACCAGCGGGGTACGTGATTACTTAACATTAATGGACTTGAAGGGCAGAAGCTATCTGGATCATATTACGGTAGATGAAGTATACGAATTGATTAAGCGACAAACAGCCTTAAACTTCAA
>JAEUUB010000887.1 GCA_016787745.1 Cyclobacteriaceae bacterium | reverse complement strand
GCCTGAAAGAATTTTCATGGTTCTTCGTGCGCCCGGTGTTCGCATCTGTGGACCCTGATCGGTAACACGACCCGTAATCAACCAGGCTCCTGCCAGCGCACCGGGCTTACCATCATCAAGTCGGGTAAATGCTTCGGTTTTCTCCTTGGTTTTGAAAGTCAGTTTATTTCCTTTCAAAGACACTTCGGATTTTTGTTCGGTACCAATCCACTCAGGATTCATCGTATTGAATTCATGCTTTTCAATAAACTGATTTTTTTCGATTCGCCAGGTTCCGCCACACGTGCCCAGATAGCTGTTGTCTTTTTTGTTGTAAACCGCGGCAGAAAAAAACTTGCCCGCCACAATCATAACTATCCTTTTTTCCTCTGGCCCGCTTTGCCAGGCGCCTTCCAGATTTAAAGATTGCGAGAATGCGGTAAAACTTATCAAAATAAGGAGGAGGGGAAATATTTTTTTCATGCGATCTGTTATTTAAATTAAAAAATCTAAGGTGTATTTACTTCGTGAAAGTCTCCTTCCGTGTTATCCGTCCAACTCATCGGATAATTCTTATCTAAGAACTGTAAAGAATCTTCGGTAAGGAATAACGGTCTGAAAGTATCAATCATTACGGCCAGTTCATGGGTTTCTTTCGCGCCAATACTTTTTTCAACTGTACCCGGATGGGGCCCGTGGGGCAAACCGCCCGGATGTAAGGTAAACGATCCGCGCTCAATGCCCCTACGACTCATAAAATTTCCTTCGGCATAATACAACACCTCATCACTATCAATATTGCTGTGGTTGTACGGTGCCGGTATCGCCTGCGGATGATAATCGAACAAACGCGGAACAAAAGAACAGATCACAAAATTATGGGCCTGAAAAGTTTGGTGCACAGGAGGGGGTTGATGAATACGGCCGGTAATGGGTTCAAAATCGTGAATAGAAAAAGCATACGGCCACAAAAAACCATCCCAGCCAACCAGATCAAGCGGACTATAATCATATACGTATTGATGCAGGTAGCCTTGCTTTTTAATCTTCATTAAAAAATCACCTTTCCCGGTCTCGGTAATTAATTCCTGGGGCGGACGGATGTCGCGCTCGCAATAAGGGGAGTGTTCCCCTAACTGACCCAGTTGATTTCTATAGCGTTTTACGGTTTCAACCGGGGAGGCAGATTCGATAATCAAAAGCCGAAGCGGGCCCGCTTCAAAGTCTAATTTGTAAATCACCGTGCGTGGAATCACCACGTAATCCCCCTGCTGAATTTCTAATTTTCCGAACTGCGAGATCAGAGTACCTTTCCCATCATGCACATAGAGCACTTCATCTCCTTCCGCATTCTTGTAGAAGTAATCCATTTTACGTTGTATAGGGGAACAAATGGAAATTGAGCAGTCAGCGTTTGCCAACAGTACCTTGCGGGCGGATAAATAATCTTCTCCTGTTACAGTCACCCGCGATGTGTTAAGATGTGTTTGACGCAACGCGTAGTCCTGAATAATTTTTGGACCATACTGTACAGGATCTTTAAGGGCTTTGATCCGCGTAGGCGGATTGATATGATAGAGATTGGAATAGATTCCTGAAAAACCTTCTGAACTTACTAACTCCTCTTTGTACAAACTACCATCGGGTTGCCGGAATTGGGTGTGTCTTTTGTGTGGAATTTTTCCCAGTCGATGATAATACATAGCTGATTCGTTGAAACTACTTTCGTTTGTGAAATTACAAAAAAAATCACCCCGCGCGACCGCCTGGTGATCTGTTTGAAGCGGAGATTAATTACATTTTACTTTTGTTTAACTCAGGTATGCGATCAAAGAGTTTAATGGCCTGTTGAAGCACTTCATTGGTTTCATTAATGATCGGGTAAAAACTTTGATTATCCCACACGTTGCGGGCAATTTCGGCTTTCAGATACACCTGAAAAAGTCGTTTGTTTTTAGCCAGATCATTGGGGCGGGGGGTGATTTTTTCATTTACGCCCATAACCACAACCCGACTGAGCATAGCGTCATTCACTTCAAATTTTTCCAGATACGAGGAATATCCCTTTTCAAGTAACTGAGTTTTATTTTGCTCGGCAAAAGTAAATGCATATTCCCGTAAAATATTCGCATTGAAAAGCTGATTAAAATATTTGCTTGAAGAAGTGGTATCCAGCGGAACAAAATAATCGGGCATAATGCCG
>JAEUUB010000862.1 GCA_016787745.1 Cyclobacteriaceae bacterium | reverse complement strand
CTATAAAGGCGGGGCCGAACTGATCTTAAATCATCATATAGAAACAGATGTTTTAAATTCTCAAGGTAAAGCGTATGGCGCTGAATTCATGGTTAAAAAAACAAGCGGAAAACTGAATGGCTGGCTTAGCTATACCTATTCCCGCTCCTTAATCAAAACAAAGGGCGAATCAGATACTGAGACAATCAACCGAGGCGAATATTATCCCAGCAATTACGATAAACCTCATGCGATTAATTTTATTGGTAATTATAAGTTTAATCGAAGATTCAGTTTTTCTGCCAACATGGTATATAGTACAGGTAGGCCTATTACCTTGCCGTTGGCTAAATACACGATTGATGGAGCCGAACGCCTTCTCTACTCGGATCGGAACGAATATCGCATCCCCGATTATTTCCGTACAGATCTATCCATAAACATAGAGGGCAATCATAAAATTAAAAAATTGGCTCACAGCTCGTGGAGTCTTTCCGTCTATAACCTTACGGGAAGACGAAATGCTTACTCCGTTTATTTCACTTCCGATGATGGCTTGGTGCGAGGATACAAGCTTTCCATTTTCGGAAATCCTATTCCGACAATCACCTATAATTTTAAATTTTAGAGGGATGAGAAGAGTGCTATTTCTGATTATACTTTTTTCGGGCTGTGTGGATCCTTACAATCCGCCAAACCTGAAGTCATCAGATTCGCTTTTGGTAATTGATGGGTATATCGATACAGCTACCAAGAGCACCATTAAACTTACACGAACGAAAAATCTTACATCGACAGACCCTGTACAGACAGAAGCGGGGGCTACCCTTTGGCTGGAGGATAATAAAGGAAGCAAAATATATCTGCAGGAAGAGGGCAATGGAGCATACACACTTGCCGCACAAGCCTTTTCTCTAAAAGAATATAGACTCCATGTAGTCACTCAGGATTCAAAAGAATATGTTTCCGATTTTGTAGCGGTTACAGAAAGTCCCGCTATCGACAGTGTAAGCTGGAAATTAACTCAGGAGGGAGGCATCCAGCTATATGTGAGCACACATGATGATACAAAGAAAGAAGGATTTTACCGATGGTCTTTTGAAGAAACCTGGACATATACAGCAGCCTATAATTCCATCTTTGATTTCAATCCGGTATCAAAAACTGTTAGCCTGCGTACCGAAAGCATCTATCGTTGCTGGGCTTCCGATCGTTCAAATAATATTCTGATCGCATCCACCCAGCGCTTAAATAAAAATTTAGTAAGCGAATTTCCTTTGATCTATAAAGGAAACACGTCCGAAGAACTCCGGTACCGGTATAGCATAATTGTTCATCAATATGCTATTACCGAAGATGCCTACGACTATTGGCAACAACAAAAGAAAAACACCGAAGATTTAGGTACGTTGTTTGGGCCTCTGCCCACGCAGATTACAGGAAATTATAAATGCCTTACAGATCCATCTGAAAAAGTAGTTGGTTACTTTCATATTGGATCGGTTTCATCCAAGCGAATCTATATTTCGTTTGAAGAATTACCTACCCCACCCTTTTATGACACAGGATACTCCAGTTGCGAATTAAACGGGGTTTCGTTAAGTGCCATACAGAACTTTAGCGGACCCTTCACGCTGGTAGCCGGAATCCCCAACCCGAACGGACCAGGAATTGTTGGGTATACATACACAAGTCAGTTTTGTGCCGATTGTACTTTGCGTGGGGGCACTACGACTAAACCCGATTTCTGGGAATGAAAAAAATTGTCCTGTTTCCTTTTCTTCTTTTTTTGGTCTCGGTCGCTCATGCGCAATCGATACTCGATCAGTACGTAAAAAAAGTGGAAGCCTACCAGGCGGATCGACTACAGGAAAAGATTTTTGTTCATTTGGATCGCACATTTTACATCGCAGGAGAAAAAGCATGGTTTAAAATATATGTAACCGATGGATCCTTGCATCAGCCTTTAGCACTAAGCAAAGTAGCCTATCTTGAAGTGCTGGATGGAGAAAAAAATCCTGTTGCCCAAATGAAGATAGAGCTGAAGGATGGAACAGGAAATGGTTCAATACTTCTTCCTGCGCTGCTAAACTCCG
>JAEUUB010000858.1 GCA_016787745.1 Cyclobacteriaceae bacterium | reverse complement strand
CATATAACCTCCCCGCTATCGGGCTGAAGCAATCCTGCTATTACTTTAAGTAAAGAGCTTTTTCCCGAGCCCGTTTCACCCGCTACGGCTATGCGCTGATATCGATTTTGATTGAAAGAAATGTCGTTTAGTATAACCTGCTGGTCTGTTCGTTTGGTAATATGAGAAACAAACAAAAAATTCATCCCCCATTCCTTTCAATAAATAACGGCTGGTATGCCTCCATTTCTTTCCACAATTGATCAAATTGTTTTAAAAAAGATTTTACCAGGTGGGCATCCTGCGTTAGCAGAATATTCTCGTGATTATACCGTGCCGCGCTACGGGTCCAGTTATAACTTCCGGTGATAATCGTTTTGCCATCCACGATCATAAACTTATGATGCATATGGTTCTGTGTACGATCCATTTTAATCTGTACCCCTTGCCGAACCATCCGCTCAATATCCGAGCCTTCGTCTAAGGATTTGTCATTGTCAGTAATAATCCTGACATCTTTGCCCAGTTTATGAGAGGTTAGTATCGCGTCCGAAATCAGGTCATCGCTAATTGTAAAGACACAAATTTGAACTTGTTTTACTGCGCTTTGGATTTGCTGGATAATAACATTTCGGCAGGTATCGCCCGGACTAAAATAAGCATCCGAGGTAGAAACGGATTTGGTTAAAAGTGCATTGCTGGCATCTTTAATCCACTCCACAATAAATTTATAATTCCCGGAGTTGATTTTTTCATTTGCCAGTTCATAAATTTTGCTACGCAAGAAATTGAGCTGATGCTCATCCAGAGGCGTATCTCCAATAAACTCTTTGAGCGACTTCCTCTCCGCTTTTGAAAGGAAGTCATCTTCAATACTTAGTTTAAGATGGTCAAGTATATGGTTCACTGTTGCGGATAATTGTTGTAAGGTACAAATCAACCGGTAAAATCATAAAGCCTACGACTATTTCAAAAATCAAATCCATGTTTTGGGAAAGAATCCGGAAAATCGATTATGGTTTTAAGGATGCGCCTGATATCTTTGCGGCCTTATTTAAAAAACATGATTTCTGTCGATTCTGTAACGGTTGAATTTAGCGGATCAACCCTTTTTAGCAATATTACC
>JAEUUB010000104.1 GCA_016787745.1 Cyclobacteriaceae bacterium | reverse complement strand
AGATTTATTCAAATCTTGATTTGAAATTCACAGGTTCGGAGTTCAAGGATTTTCATACCGTGGTGTCAGCAAAACCCGGTACAGGACCCCGCTACAGTTTTGAATCGAAATACGGGAATGTGTATTTAAGAAAGGCTTTGTAAAAGGCTGTATCAAAGTCGAATAAAATTGAAATGTCAGTTCTGCCATGAGCCGGAATCCCATCAGCCATTCAAAAAACGGGATCGCGGGTCCGTGCCTGCCTTTGCCGAAGCGCCTGTCCCCACGAAGTTATACGAAGGCGAGGCTACGCGCAGGCAGGCCCGCGATACCCAGATGACTTTTGATACAGCTTCTTTACACGCAGGTGTCACTCTAATCTGGAATAAAAAAATAATTCGTAATCCGGCAAAAGTTCCGGGTGCGCAATTTTTACCAGGTCCTTTAAAATTAAATCGGGCCTAAGGTACCCTAACTCCAAAAACTCACTGCCTCCCTTCGCGCCCGTTCTTGCATTATAAGTGTATACTTCCTTATCGTGAAAGGGTTTAAATAATGTATATCTGGAGTCGGCCGCTTTAATTTCACTTAATGAACTAAATGATCCCACCCCAATCCATAGGTCGGCCGTTTTTGCTTTTTCATAAACGGACTCAAAGCTTAATTCAAGAAATCCGTTTGTGTCTGTATCTCTCCATAAATAGTCCGCACCGGCATCGCTCAAAAGATGAGCAGCATAATTTTTTCCACCCGGCATAAACCATGCTTCCCCATACACAATACCACTTAGCACAGTGGGCCTCGGAGTACCGGGCTCAATTAACTGTTTTGTTTTGTTGTAGTCATTTTCAATTTCGTTGAATACAGATTCGGCCTCTTTTTCTTTATCAAAGAAAAGGGCCATAAACTTAATCCATTCGGCACGCCCCAACGGATGTTTTTCTAAATACTCCGCATTAATAACTACGGGAATAGCCAGCTCTTTAATTTTTTTTAACTGACCTAAGTCGCCCGTCATGGTATAGCTCATAACCAGATCGGGCGCAAGGGAATACAATACCTCCAGATTCATTCCTTTATCCACTCCTAAATCCGTAACCATTCCTTCGTCTACGCGATGCCGCATTTTTTCGGAGCTGATATAATCCGTTGTCGGAAATCCTACCAGGGCCTCAGTTTCATTTATATAATCCAGCAGGGGAATGTGCGTGGTGGAGGTACAAACAATTTTTTTAATGGGAGTAAAGATTACTTGTGTTTGGTTGTCGTGAGCGGGAACTTCTTCACCGTGCGGCACAAGCAAATAATGATAGGCCTCCTGTGCACCCGGGTAGGGAAGGTTGATGGTTACATGTTTTGCATGACCTTCTGTACGGACGGAAAATCCCGTGGCGTATTTTAATTGAGTAGATGCAGAGGTGCTATGAGTATTTTTTTTCTGAGTACAAGCGGCAACAAACATTCCGCACAGAATTGCAATGGGAATAAAGCGAGGTATAAATTGATTTGGGTTCATGGTGCAAAGATTAATAAATTAATTATGTTTGCGGCCGTATAATGGTCCCCGATTTGATGTCGGGGTTAAAAGGGAATCCCGTTAAATCCGGGGGCTGTTCCCGCAACTGTAGTTCTGATTTCGCGTAAGCGAGATAAATTTTATTCGAAGTCCATTGTGCTGATCCTTGTATCGGTATGAGAAGGTGAATAAAATCAGAAGAGCCAGGAGACCTGCCAGATACAATGTATTCAAATGCTTCGGGTAAAAAGCAATGAATGTGATCTTAGCGACATCAGCGTAGCTGTTTCTCTTCGCTCTCATTTCAGCCTTTTACTCTTTTTTCAACTTTAAAAATTTTCTTTATGAAAAGAGAGATCAGAATTTTTGTTGCAGGGTTAATAGCTCTCGGCTTCGCAACACCCCTTAGTTTATGGGCACAGGTTGATTCTCTGCATTCCCGCCAATTGAGTGAGGTAGTCATTACGGCTACCAAATTTCCCAAAAATCAGGGCGAGACCGGAAAGGTACTTACGGTAATCGATTCCGAAATGATAGGCCGAAGTCAGGGGAAAGATTTGGCACAATTGCTCAACGAGCAGGTAGGGCTTGTAATTAACGGAGCCAATAGCAATCCTGGAAAAGATAAATCGGTTTATCTGCGGGGCGCAAAGAATGAATATACACTTATATTGATAGATGGTGTGCCTGTAAACGATCCTTCGGGAGTTTCGGGCGGAGCCTATGATTTACGGTTGCTTTCATTGAATCAGGTGGAACGGATTGAAATTTTGAAAGGAAGTCAATCTTCCTTGTATGGAAGCGATGCCGTAGCCGGGGTGATTAATATTATTACAAAAAGTGACGGGGGCAAACCCATCGAGTTTTCTGGCAGTGCAGGGTATGGATCCTTCCATTCATTCACCGGCACGGCCGTTGTTAGTGGTAAAACAAGTCACTTCGATTACAATGCAGGCTATACAACTTTTAGCACCGATGGCATAAGTGAAGCGAAGGAAACAGGGACGAATGATTTCGATAAAGATGAAGCCAGACAAGAATCGATCCATGCCAATGTAGGCTTTAGACCAACCGATCGACTGGCTGTTAAACCTTTTATTCGCTTCACAAAATTTGAGGGCAAATACGATGGCGGCCCTTACGCAGACGATATTCTTAATCGTTACAACGCAACTCTTTTAAATACAGGACTACATGCTAACTATTCACTAAAAAAGGGCTCATTGAATTTTCAGTATGCATATAATCAAACTGATCGTGAATTTGATGGTACGTATGGGAAAAGTGATTATGTGGGAAAGTTTAATCATGCCGAAGCGTTTATGAATTATGATTTAACAAAACAATTTCAGCTTTTGGGCGGAGTAGCTGTGCAGGATTTGAAAATGCTGGACACAACCTCCGTGGAGAAAAACCCTTCGGTACTCCTTGCAAGTCCATACGTTTCGCTGTTCATGCAAGTAAATAATTTTTCCTTCGAAGTAGGGAGTCGGTACAATCATCACACTCAATTTGGCAACAACTTTACCTACAGCGTTAATCCATCGTATCGTTGGCAAAATGGATTGAAAACTTTTGTCAATCTTTCCACAGGTTTTAAGGCTCCCACGCTTTACCAACTGTACGGGCAATATGGAGCCAATCCCGAATTAAAACCTGAGCGGAGTCAAAATGCAGAGGTGGGACTTCAATGGGTTTCCCAAAACAAAAAAATGGAAACCCGAATGATATTCTTTGCAAGAAGAATTGAAGATGTGATTGTGTACGCTTATCCGGTAAATGTTAATTTAAATGAACAGAATGATAGGGGGCTTGAGTGGGAAGTAACGTTTACGCCAACCACAAAGCTTGCCTTGAAGGCTTTCTATGCGTATGTAACCGGGGAGGTTACCACACTGACTAACAACAAGGATACAACGTACAATAACCTGATTCGGAGACCTAAGAATTCTTTTGGGGTTAATGCCGGGTATCGGATTAATCAAAAGTGGTATACGAGTTTAAATTTGCAGCACTTTGGCGAACGTGAGGATTTGTTTTTTGATGAAACCACCTTTAGCTCGCAGCAGGTTACATTGGCTTCTTATTTATTAATGGACCTATATCTTGAATATGCTTTGCAGAAACCTGCTTTAACAATTTTTGTGCAAGGCCGAAACTTGTTGAATCAGGAGTATGAAGAAGTGTATGGGTACAGTACCCTGCATTTCAACATGCAGGGCGGGGTGAAAATAAAATTGTAACTTTTATGAGTACAAAATCAAAAGCCAATAAAAAAGAGGAGCCCGATTACCTTTTTGAGAATGGATTGATGGTTTTTACGGAGCAGTATCATTTGAGGCGAGGTTTCTGTTGTAAGAGTTATTGCCGCCATTGTCCTTACGGCAATTCGAAAAAGGAAACTAAATCTTGAAATAATTACTTATGATTTCCTGAGCCGCCCGGGCAGGGAGTATCTTTCTGTCAATAATCTTTTTTTCCAGAATTTTGATTTGCTCATTGAGCTCCGGAGATTCCGTAATCTGTTGCTTAATGAGTTGCTGCATGCGCTCCTGAAACCAAATAAGATTTTGACGGATTCTGAGTTCATCAAAGAAATTTTTTTCCCGGGCAAAGCGTACATATTCCTGTACCAGGTTCCACGTTTCTTGAATTCCCTTTTTTTCTGAAGCCGATGATGTAATTACCTTCGGTTTCCAACCTGAATCGGAATCTGAAAAAATGTGCAAAGCGTGTTGAATGTCCGCTTTCGCCTGATTAGCCCTTTTAAGATTATCCCCATCGGCTTTTGTTATAACAACCGCATCGGCCATTTCCATAATTCCTTTTTTTATTCCCTGCAGTTCGTCACCCGCACCTGCTAACATGAGTAGCAGAAAGAAGTCAGATAAGTTTCTTACCGCTGTTTCCGATTGGCCAACACCTACCGTTTCAATGAGTATCACGTTGTATCCCGCGGCTTCACATAATAGAATAGCTTCACGTGTTTTGTCAGTTACGCCTCCTAGGGCGTTGCCGGTGGCAGTGGGTCTTATAAAGGCATGCTTGTCCCTGGCGAGTTCTTCCATTCTGGTTTTGTCACCCAAAATACTTCCCTTTGTTTTTGTGCTGGATGGATCAATCGCGAGTACTGCAATTTTATAATTCAGCGATGTGAGGTATTTGCCCAACGCTTCAATGAAAGTACTCTTACCAACCCCGGGCACACCGGTTATTCCGATACGCACCGAATTTCCCGTATGCGGAAGCAGTTGTTCAATCAATTGATTGGCGCTGGCAACGTCTTCACTCCGTGTACTCTCGGCTAGCGTAATCGCTTGTGCCAGGGCTACTCTGTTTCCGCGCGGTAATTCTTCTCTGTAAAAAGAGAGATCAAGCCGGTTAGCGGGATAGTTTTTGTTTTCCATTATAGATTGATAGCCTAAATTTCTAAATTTATTGTGAACTTAACGCACGTATGAAGAAACTATCCCTGCAAGGTCTTGCCATCACCACGTTTGTGTTCGTTATGATGTGGGGGGTAAATAAAATAACAGACCTGAAACTTTTTAGTGCTTTTGATGGGATGTCTCAGGCTTTTAGTGAATTCGAAATAACCGATATAGTGTTTTCTCAATTAAGACCTGATCCCTTGGTGGATCAGCGAATTGTACTCGTTAACCTTGCGCCCAGTCGCGGTTTGGTTGCTCAGCAAATAATGAAAATTAAACAGCATAAACCCAAGGTGATTGGCATAGATGGTTTTTTTGATTGCGAGGGAGGATTGTATGATACGTTAAATTGTCCGCAATTATTGGATACCCTGGGCAATTTAATGTTAAGCAATGCCATTCAAGAGGCCGGAAACGTGGTGTTAGTAAGCAAGCTGTTGCAAACAAAAAAATTAATTGAAAGAGAGGGGGATGTAGATGTTTATGATTCGATAGAATATTCTGATCCAATGTTTACGGTGTATGCTAAGAATGCCTATGCCAGTTTACCAACCAACGCCAGCTATCAGGAGGACGTAAAACTCTGCAGGTCTCTGTTTCCGAAAATGATGGTCAATGGTAAGAGAGAATTAGCGTTCAGCGTTCAGGTTGCCATGTTGTATGATTCGGTGAAGACTAATAAATTCCTTGCACGTGGAAAGGATGAAGAAATCATAAACTTTCGGGGGAATGTAGAGTTGGTGGAGAATAAATTGGGAGATCTTCAATTAAAAGAAACCTCAAGCACCCGGTATCCCATCATGTTTTATGCGGTTGATTGGGATCAGTTGCTGGATGACGAATACATAAAAGATATTTTTGAAGGCAGCATTGTTATGATGGGGGGGATGGGTGAATTTATTGGCGACCCCAGTTGGGAAGATAAATTCTATACGCCCCTGAATAAGAAGGTTGCAGGTCGCGCAAATCCTGACATGTTTGGTTTGGTCCTGCACGCAAACGTAGTGGCTATGATTCTTAATGAGGATTACGTTGATGAACTTCCGGACTGGATGAAGATTCTTATAGCCATTATCATTTGCTTTTTTACCGTTATTTTGTTCATCATCATAGATAATAAGTTGCCCATGTGGTTCGACACACTTTCTGTTACCATTCAGGTTATTCAAATTATTATTATTTCGAGCATCGTGGTTTTTGCCTTTCAGGCGTCATCGCTTAAACTGGATTTAGGTTTGTCGCTGGCAGCTTCCGCGTTAGTGGGCCCTGCATACGATATTTATAAAGGTTTTGAAAACCAGATTCGTGCCTGGCTTACCAAAAGGCAGCCTGAAGTATTAAAAGAATGAATCGAAATTGGCACGATTTTTTAGTATTTTCGAGTTGCAAATCAATAAAAAAACCATGAAAAAAGGCAGAATTCTATTGTTAGTCGGCTTTTTCGCAATTACTACGCTTGTCAATGCCCAGGATTATACTTTTAGGGTGCTGGCAAATAAAGGGGCAAATGAAATAAAATCGGGCGATAGCTGGCAACCTGTGAAAACCGGAGCAAGTTTAAAACTTGGGGACGAATTGAAAGTAACTGAGAATGCCTCTATCGGGTTGGTTCACTCTTCGGGTAAACCGCTTGAGGTAAAAAAGGCAAGTACTTACAAAGTGGCAGATTTGGCTGCCCAGGTTGGTGGTAGCACCAGTGTATTGAATAAGTACACGGATTTTATTCTAAGCAGTAATTCCGCGGAAGCCAAGAAAAACAGGCTAAGCGCTACCGGAGCAGTTCACAGAGGTCTTGGAATAAAAGTGTACTTACCCAACAATCAATATGCAAGCGTATTCAACAACATTGTTTATGTAAACTGGGATAAGTCAGAAAAAGGGCCGTACGTAGTTTCTTTCCTTAACATGTTTGATGATGTGTTGCAAAAAATAGAAACTCCTGAAAATGTAGTTTCTATCGATCTGAATGATCCTAAGTTTGCGGGCGAAACCGCGATTCTGGTTGAAATTCAATCGAAGACAACCAACACAAAATCGGATGAACGTTATCTGATTAAAAAACTTTCTACTGGTGAACAAGCTAAAATTAATGTTGCCTATACCGATGTAATGAAAGAATTGAAAGAAGAATCAGCCCTTAACAAGTTGGTTTTGGCCGGATTCTTTGAGCAAAACAAATTATTAATCGATGCAATTACAGCTTATGAACAGGCGATGAAATTGGCACCGGATGATCCTACCTATAGTGACTACTACGAAGAGTTTCTGTTAAGAAATAAGCTTAAAGCGGTCAAGTAATATTGGTTGAAGAAGGAAACAGAAAAACCTCACTGCGAAGTGAGGTTTTTCATTTTTGACCAGTTCGCTTCGTTTGGTCAGCAATTATATTATTATAATTTTGTGAGCTAACCTATTTCTTATGAGTGTCCTAGTTAATAAAAACTCACGCATTATTGTTCAGGGCTTTACCGGTACCGAAGGAACCTTCCACGCAGGTCAAATGATTGAATATGGAACCAATGTGGTTGGAGGTGTTACACCTGCTAAGGGTGGACAAATTCACTTGGGCCGGCCTGTCTTTAATACAGTAAAAGAGGCGGTTGAAAAAACAGGAGCGGATGTATCCATCATATTTGTTCCTCCTGCTTTTGCGGCAGACTCCATTATGGAAGCGGCCGAAGGCGGCATTAAAGTAATTGTTGCCATTACAGAGGGAATACCCGTTAAGGACATGATGATTGCTAAAAAGTATGTGAAAGAAAAAGGAGCTACCCTGGTGGGTCCTAACTGTCCGGGGGTAATAACACCCGGAGAGGCCAAGGTGGGAATTATGCCTGGGTTTGTTTTCAAGAAAGGGCGTATAGGTATTGTGTCTAAGTCAGGAACATTAACGTACGAAGCGGCTGATCAGATTGTAAAAGCGGGCCTGGGTATTTCAACGGCTGTTGGCATTGGTGGAGATCCGATTATTGGCACGCCTACGAAAGATGCCGTGGAGTTATTAATGAATGACACCGAAACGGATGCTATTGTAATGATTGGTGAAATAGGCGGGAACTATGAACCGGTGGCTGCCCGTTGGATAAAAGAAAATGGAAATAAAAAACCGGTTGTTGGATTTATCGCAGGACAAACGGCTCCCCCCGGCAGGAGAATGGGCCATGCGGGTGCTATTATCGGTGGAGCAGATGACACAGCAGCAGCTAAAATGAAAATCATGCGTGAATGTGGTATTCACGTAGTAGAGTCTCCTGCATTAATAGGAGAAACTATGTTGAAGGCCCTTGGGAAATAATTAGAAACCTTGTCAAAAGTACTGTGGAAAGCATCTGTCATTCGGAATTTAATGCTGAATCTCCGGCTAGATGCGCTTAAACCTGGGGATTGCGGGTCGATGCCCGCAATGACAAAGTATTTTTGAGATTGTTTCTGGATAAAAAATAATGAAAGACCCCGATTCGCAATTTGCCAATGGGGGCTTTGCTTTATAAAAGTTCGTTAGCCAGATTGGCGAGTTCAGAACGCTCCCCTTTCTCAAGCGTAACGTGTGCATATAATTCGTGATCCTTTAGCCGATCAATCAGATACGACAAACCATTACTTTGCGAATCGAGATAAGGCGTGTCAATCTGGTGAATATCTCCGGTAAAAATAATCTTGGTATTTTCACCGGCCCGCGTAATGATAGTCTTTACTTCATGAGGCGTTAAATTCTGAGCCTCATCTACGATAAAGCAGATATTGGACAAACTTCTTCCGCGTATATAGGCTAAGGGGGTAATCACCAGTTTTTCGTTAGTAACCATTTCGGTAATTTTTGAAAACTCCTTATCCGATTCGCTGTACTGATTCTGAATAAACTTTAGGTTGTCCCACAGCGGTTCCATGTAGGGATTTAATTTGGATTTAATATCACCCGGTAAATACCCAATGTCCTTGTTGCTTAATGGAACAATGGGTCGGGCCAAATAAATTTGTTTGAATTCTCGTTTTTGCTCCAGTGCCGCGGCCAGGGCAATTAACGTTTTGCCGGTACCCGCTACCCCTTGCATCGAAACCAATTTGATCTCCGGTTTAAGTACGGCATGGATGGCAAAGGCTTGTTCAGCATTACGGGGCTTAATTCCATATGCGTTTCGTTTCTCTACCTGTTCCACCATTCCATTGGCGGAGTTGTAAAAAGCCAACACCGATTTCTTCCCACTCTTCAAAATGTAATAGTGGTTTTTCATCGGCTTTTCCTTACCGAGCACTTCCCCGGGTGGGCAATACCCTTTTTCATACATCAGGTTAATCGTAGAAGGATCTACTTCTTCAATAACGGTGCGGCCTGTATGCAGCGAACTGATGTTTTGTATTTTACCTGTGGTATAATCTTCCGCCTGAAGCCCAAGGGCCTTGGCCTTTAGTCTCAGGTTTACATCTTTTGAAACCAAAATAACTTTACGACCCTTCTCTTCTTTTTGAAGAAGTAAGGCAGAGTTTAAAATTCGGTGATCAGGTTTGTCTTCGTTAAAAACTTTATTGGCATCCACCGAACCACTTCCCCCTGTGTCCATCAGCACCCTGAAATTTCCCTTTCCTTTTCCGTTAATCGAATTCCAATGATGCAGCATTTGATTCTTGGCCAACTTATCCATTAAGCGGATAAACTCCCGGGCTTCAAAATTTTTGGTATCGTTCCCTTTTTTGAAGTTATCGAGCTCTTCGAGCACCGTTATAGGAATTCCAATATCATGTTCATCGAAATTCAGAATGCTGTTATGCTCGTAGATGATTACGGAAGTATCGAGTATAAAAATTTTTCTCTCCTTGTCTTTCTTGCTCATAGTGTGGGTTTAAAAAAAAGCGAAGACACGTTCCTTACATTGGTGTTGGTGAACCCTGCAAGTATGAAACGTGTCTTCGCGTCATCAAATCTATAGTCGAAATCTACTGAAAGGAGATCAAAAAAATGCAAGACATTGAATAATCTTTTCAAAGCAAATGATCTTTAGATTCAACTACCCAAGGCTAAACCCTTGAATATAAATCTCCTTTTTCTGTAGCTGTAACGTTAAGAATGTTGGCCAGTACGAGCAAAATGAGTTTGCGGCTTGCCTGAAAGCGATTTAAACCGGATAAAACCCGAAATTCGGATAGGGTTATGTGCGAATGATGACTCAAATATTCAAGCAGTTGCCTCTCATGTTCGCCAAAAACAAATCGGATATCTTTTTTTTTCTTACCTCTCCGAACAATCTCCTCCATCTCTGCGCTGGCTTTTATACTCTTGTCTGCCACCCGAACAAAAGTGGTGCGGGGCACGCTTTGCAGGGTCAGGTAATGGGGCCGTTTGAGGCTTGGCGGAATATCAATTCTTATGACATACCGGTTTTCTGAAATGGAAACCAGAGTCTCATGGTAGGCGAGAGCGGGCCTGCAGTTTTGTTTTAACACTTCCCTCACTCCATGCGATTCTTCGTCTGGATATTTAACACCCGGAATACTTTTGTCATCATCGACACCAATTAATAAGGTGCCGCCTTCGGTATTGGCAAAGGCAATCAGTTCGCGCACAATTTTTTCAGGATGGGATGCCTTTCGCTTAAATTCAAGTTGAAGACCTTCCCCTTCGTTCACCAACTTTCTTAACTCCTGCAAAGCTAATACATCAGCGGCTGTTGCCGAAGGCTTCATCGCTGTCCGATTCATCGTCTTCTTCTTTAGGTAAACTAAACATGCTGCTTAGTAAATCTTTGAACTGTAGGCCGGCTATAAGGTTGTGTTTGCTTATCAAGCTAAACTCTGCCAGGCCATGTAACGCAAACTCCATAAAGAATAATTTCATGGCAGGGTCTAAGTTTTTATGAAACTCATTCACCAGATCAAGCAAGCCCGGAACTGCTTTCAGTGATTTTTCATAGTTTTGATTAGGCATATCGTTTAATAAATCCACGGTGTTTCCATCTCCAAACCAGTTGCTTATTTTCTTGTATGGACTCTTATCTTTTTGCTTCCTGAATTTATCAGGATCGGGAAAATAATTTAGGAACTGAGCACGGATAGCCTTGCCTACCAGATTATGGGCAACAATGCCAGGTCCTTCCTGCTGCCCTTCATAAACCAACTCTACCTTGCCCGTTACAGAGGGTACTACTCCTGTAAAATCAGAAATTCGCACAACCGTGGTTTTCTCTTTGTTGATCAGTGCTCTTCGCTCGGCTGCTGCCAGCAGGTTTTCGTATGCTGAAATTGTTAGCCGGGCCGAGACACCACTCTTGGCGTCAACGAATTCACTTCTGCGGGCTTCGAAAGCGATTTGTTCGATCAGATCTTTGGCAATTTCAGGCACAGCGATTCGGTTGGCTTGTTCCTTACGGATGAATGCCTCCTGCTGCGTTATTTTTTTACTCACCTCCATCGATTTGGGGTAGTGGGTAATTATCTGGCTATCGATTCGGTCTTTTAAGGGAGTAACAATACTTCCCCGGTTTGTATAGTCTTCGGGATTCGCGGTAAACACAAACTGGATGTCAAGCGGCAATCTTATTTTAAAACCACGAATCTGAATGTCGCCTTCCTGCAAAATATTAAACAAGGCTACCTGGATACGGGCCTGCAAATCGGGTAACTCATTAATTACAAACAAACACCGATTCGATCTTGGGATAAGTCCAAAATGAATAACCCGGTCATCGGAGTAGGGCAACTTGAGTGCAGCTGCCTTGATGGGATCAACATCGCCAATCAAATCGGCAATAGATACATCGGGGGTGGCAAGTTTTTCTGAATAGCGGTCGTTACGGGGAAGCCACGTAATGGGAGTCTCATCGCCAAACTCCTGAATTTTATCTTTTCCGTAACGGGAGATAGGATGGAGCGGATCATCATTGAGTTCAGATCCTTCTATAACCGGAATGAATTCGTCTAACAGGGTAGTCATTAAACGAGCCAATCGGGTTTTTGCCTGCCCTCTCAATCCTAAAAGATTGATGTCATGGCCCGCTAAAATGGCGCGTTCCAATTCTGGTATTACTGTTTCTTCGTACCCCCAGATTCCCTCAAATACGTTTTCCTTATTCGAAAGTTTAATAATCAGGTTTTCGCGTAACTCTTCTTTGATAGTTTTAAACTGATAACCAGCACCTTTTAGCTGCGCAAGCGTTTTTATTTTTTTATAGTCCATGAAATTTGGTATTCGTTAATGGCGGGTAAGATGCTTAGCTTTTTTATAAATTTTTTGTCCTGTTCTTTTTAAAGTCCTCAAAAACAAGATTGCCCAAACCCTGAAGACTACTGTAATAGGCCTGGCCGTGGTTTGCCTTTGTAAATTCACGAACAAACGCTTTGAGGTAAGGGTCGGTAGCAATCATAAATGTGGTAACCGGAATTTTGATTTTTCTCAACTGAGTTGCCAGATCGAGGGTTTTGTTTAAAATCTTATGATCCAATCCAAAGCTGTTCTTATAATATTTTATCCCCTGCTTAATACAAGTAGGTTTTCCATCGGTAATCATGAAAATCTGTTTATTGGTATTTTTTCTTCTTCTTAAAATGTCCATGGCCAGTTCCAGACCTGCCACCGTGTTAGTATGATAAGGCCCTACTTGTAAGTAAGGAAGGTCTTTTATTTCTATTTGCCAGGCATCATCACCAAACACAAGTATGTCCAACGTGTCTTTTGCATATTTTTTTGTGATCAGCTCGGCCAGCGCCATGGCTACTTTTTTGGCGGGCGTAATTCGGTCTTCTCC
Source organism: Cyclobacteriaceae bacterium (assembly GCA_016787745.1). Lineage (GTDB taxonomy): Bacteria > Bacteroidota > Bacteroidia > Cytophagales > Cyclobacteriaceae > ELB16-189. Next base: position 14,972 of record JAEUUB010000104.1, on the reverse strand, counting down.
GTAAAGAATCATGGAGTGACTAATGTCGATCATTAGCACGGTAGAGGTTTGTGCTTTGAATTCGCTTTCGATTACCTCCAGATCGCCTTCGGTCATGAAAAAATCTTCAAGTCCATGGTTGATCTGAGCATTTCGCAATGAGTCAGTCATTGAAATCTGTTCCAGCGTATCTCCAAATTCGTAGTCGCGCCTGTCGGTGGTGGGTTCATCGCCCCGGCCATTATGCGGTGTTTTGTGATCTCCGGATTTCGTTTTCTTTAACTTTCCAAAAATTTCTTCCAGAGCGGATTGCCGGAGGTTTTGTTCTCCTTTGGCTTTCAGTTTAAATTCACCGCGAGGCCCTTCCTCTGTGATATAGCCGTTTTTCTTTAAGTCTTCTATAAAGTCTCCAATGCCATATTGATCGTTCGTTAACTTGTATTGTTTATCAACTTCTGTTAACCACTGCAGCGCTTCCGAAACATTGCCTGCCGTTATCAGAATGAGTTGCATGAAAACTTTTAGCAATCGCTCAAAATCACTCTTCTCACTTTCAGGTGGCGGGGTATACTTAGAAAACCGATAACCAGGCATATTTTATTGTAAGGTATTGTACTCTAACCATGAAAATCAGCTTTCTGTTTCCAAAGTGCAATTGATTTTATGTTTAAACGAAAATAAACCTCGATAAAAGAACTTTGGAAGGTGTTCGTTCGTTTTAAGACTTAACGTTGAGTCCTGCAAAATGAAAAAAACAACAGTTTTGATAATCGCGATTAGCCTGTTTTGCGCAGCCTGTTCGTCTTACACCTGCCCCACATACTCAAGCAAAAGCCAATTAGGCCAAAAGCAAGCCCGCGTGGTTAATTCTTAAGCCCGGTTAGGGGCTTTAGGCTCCATGGTTCCGTAGATGTAATCCCACAGAGGGGAAGAAACTCCAAATACAACTTCACCGTCTTTGTAGTGATGAATGCTGTGGTTTACCCAAAGTGCTTTAAAGAAGTTTTTGGGAGGCGCGTAGGCATGCACCATGTAATGAACAGATAGATAGGATGCATATCCCACCAAAAAACCGGGTAAAAAGGCAAACACAAAATCGCCCATCAATACTTTAAAAATTAAAAGTAATATGGTGGCAATGGTAATACTCAACAGCGGGGGCATGGCCAGCCTATCCTTGTCTTTAGGGAACTCGTGGTGAACTCCATGAATGGTGTACTGTAATTTTTGCCTGGCCTCATTATATACCTTCATGTGAAAGACATAGCGATGCATATTGTATTCTACCCAGGTAAAGGCTATGAAGCCTGCAAGGAAAAGCGCTACTGTGACAACGGGTGTCAGGCTGGTGTTCTTAACATTCCAATAGAGCAGGGCCGAAGCGTAGAGGGCAAAAATGGTAAGTGGAATAGAAATATGAGTACGACTTAGTTTTTCCAATACAGGGTTTTTAAATAACTGCTTGGTACCCTTATTCTGGGGTTTAAGCTCGGCACTCATGGTAATTTTTTTTGACAAATTTAATATTTTCTCACTTTCCAAACACTGTATACCGTTAACTGGTAGTTTCCACAGATCGATTGGCTTGCGCTTTCTTTAAGACTTTTTCATAGTACCGTTCGTATAACGGAAGGATGTTGGTGATATCAAATTCCTTTGCCCTTGCCAATGCATTTTCTTTAAATCGGGGTAAGTTGTTCTTGTCCAGAACAAATAAGGAATTGCGGGTCATATCTTCTACATCACCAATGTTGCTCATAAAACCAGTAACTCCCTGCACCATTAGTTCGGGCAGTCCCCCGGTGTTGGTTGAAATAACAGGAACCTCGCAAGCCATTGCTTCGAGGGCCGCTAGTCCAAAACTTTCTTTTTCGGAGGGAATCAAAAAAAGATCGGCTACGGATAATACCTCCTCCACGGCCTCCTGTTTTCCCAAAAAGCGTACGGCATCATTAATGCACATTTCGCGGGCCATGGCTTCGGCACCGTTGCGTTCAGGCCCATCCCCAATCATTAAAAGTTTGGATGGAATTTCTTTATGGATATTATTAAATACGGCCATTACATCGCCCACGCGCTTTACCTTACGGAAGTTGGAGGTGTGAACGACAAGCGATTCGCCATTGGGGCAAATGGCTTTTTTAAAGTGATCTTTCTTTTGCTTTTTGAATTTTTCAAGATCGATAAAGTTGGGGATAACCTCAATTTCGCGCTTGATCTTAAAGGAGTGGTACGTTTCTTTTTTAAGGTCTTCGGAAACAGACGTTACGCCATCCGATTCGTTGATGCTAAAGGTTACAACAGGTTCATACGAAGCATCCTTCCCCACCAGGGTAATATCAGTGCCATGAAGGGTAGTGACCACCGGAATATAAATGCCATGAGTTTTTAACAGAATTTGCTTGGCCATATAAGCAGCCGAGGCATGTGGAATAGCATAATGAACATGCAAAAGATCCAAATGCTCGTTCATGACCACGCTAACCATTTTGCTGGCCAATGCCAATTCATAAGGTGGGTACTCGAATAATGGATACGAGCGAAATTCAACCTCATGATAAAAGAGATTCTCGTTGAGGAAATCCAGTCGACTTGGTTGGCTATATGTTATAAAGTGGATTTCATGTCCTTCCTTAGCCAATGCTTTTCCTAATTCGGTGGCTACAACACCACTGCCTCCAAAAGTCGGGTAACAAACAATTCCAATTTTCATGAGAACACTTTAAATTTTTAAGAGCCCCAGAATTTGGGCGCTCCATGTTAAACCTGTTTTTGTTCGGTTTAGTTTCGGAAATTAATTGAAAATAGGCTCTTTCCTAACCTTTTTTATAGGGATGACCACCGACTAATATTGACAATAATTAAATATAGCCTTGTAAATCACCTCCTGAATGCGCGGGCGAATATTTGCATTCAGGAGTTTATTATTGGTCATATCCGGGTGTACCCGATTTGACAGGTAAATGAAAACCAGATCAAAGGCCGGGTCGACCCAGATGCAGGTACCTGTAAATCCGGTGTGACCAAAAGTTTGATTCGATGCGTAGAGCGTTGTTGGGCTTGCCCAGTCGCTAACAGTTGGTTTATCCCAGCCTAACCCGCGTCTGCTGGTGTCGTATTGTTTGCCTATAAAAAGTTCTACCGTTTCGGGCTTAAAAAATTGTTGGTTCCCATAGTTGCCTTTTTGCAGGAGCATTTGCCCAAGTTTGGCGAGATCATTGGCGTTCCCAAAAATCCCCGCGTGCCCGGCAATATTTCCATGCATGGCAGCTCCTTGATCGTGAACGTAGCCTATCAATAATTTCTTCCTGAATAATTTATCGTCTTCTGTGGGAGCAATCTGATTGATTGGAAACCTTTGCAAGGGCAGGTAGCCCAGCGTGTATGCTCCCAGGGGTTCATAAAAATTCTGATCTACAAAATCTTCCAGGGGTTGGTTTAACTTTTTTTCTGCAAGTCGTTGGAGAATATAAAATCCCATGTCGCTATAGCGGTAGTCATAAACGGTACGGGGAATCTTCTCCCGAACTTTTGCTTTAATGATCCAACTCCATAAGCTGTCTTTCATAGCCTTGGAAGCAAAGATTCCATCGGCCACCGGAAATGGGTATTCAGCCGTAGCCTGAGTTCCATAATATTCCGGTAACAGCGATCCATTTTTTACTGTTTCGGTCCAAAAAGGCAGGAAGGGCCAAAGGCCAGCCTGATGGGTTAAGATGTCTTTAATAGTAAAATCTTTTTTATTAGACGTTTTCAATTCAGGCAAATAAACCGAAGCTTTTTTATTTACATCGATCAAGCCTTTTTCATGCATGAACATAACAGCTTGTAAAGTGGCTGCTACTTTGGTTATCGAGGCGAGATCGTAAACAGTTTGTTCCGTTACTGCAATTTTGTTTTCGTACGTTAGCCAACCGTTGGCGTATTCATAAATTACTTTGCCGCCTCTGGCTACCAGAATGCTGCTGCCCGGAGTAGCTCCGCTGTCAATCGCTTCCCTGGCAATCGTATTTATCTGCTCCAATGTCTTACTGTCAATGCCAGATGCTTCCGGAAGGGAGTAAGAGAAGCGGTTCAGGGCTACGGTTGGATCCCCTACGCCTTCCTTAAACACATCGGAAAGGGTAAGCGGCAAGGTGCCCTGTGCCGGCATGCCACCAAAAATGATTTGAGCGGCAACTTTAGGAATCCAATCTTCATCGGTATAACCGGCTAACAGCGTGGGGAATCCCTTAAGGTATTTTATTTCTTCCGGGTTTCCGAAATGGCAAAGGATTACCTCTTTTTTTGCAGCAATTTTTCTGATAAAGGGAATAACCTGTTGGATGATGGAGGATGAGAAGGGAAATATTCCGATAACAACCACATCTGCTTTAACCAGAGCAAGTTTAAGTGTTGAGGTATCGGTGAATTGACGAAGGGAATAATGTTTTACGTTGGCGTATTTGCTGAGATATTGTGTAAACTCATTTCGCTCCTCTTTCCCGATACTGATCGAGGCAAATTTTTTACCTTCCAGAATGGATATTGGAATGGTTTTCTTCGTGTTGCTTAACAACGTAACCGCACCTTCGGCCAGTTGGTGTTTAAGAAGTTTTGCCGAAGGGGACTGAAGGCGACTCACCAGGTTGTCGGTATTTACGGTTGGTACTTTGGTAAGTCCTGCTTTATACTTTGCTTCTAAAATTTTTCGGACCGCATTATTTAAGCGGGCTTCTAAGGCATCATCTTTTTTTACTGCACGCGAAATTTTTCTGATTGCATCGCCCAGGTCATCCGGGTTGATAAGCATGTCGTGCCCCATCTCCAGCGCTAGTTTTTCAATTTCGCCATCCGGTCGGTCACCGGCAATTTTTTGAATGAATGGAATCTCACCAAAAATCAAACCTTTAAAATGCAGGTTGTTTTTCAAAATGTCACTCACAAAAAGTTGTGTAACATCGCTACCATCGGTTGCCGGTTTAATATGCAAGTGCGAAGTAAGAATTCCATCAATGCCTGCATTGGATAAGGCGGTGAAGACAGAAAGACCAACCGAATCGATTGGATGTAAACTTAGAAACTGGGCTGTGTCCCTCCTTAAGGTTTGTGGAGTTTTGTTTACAAGCGGCAAATGTTTTGCACAGGCAAGAACTCCTCCTATTTGTAATCCCTTTGTAAATGCTATGGCTTTCTCAGAGGACCGAGAGGCCTGATCGCTAAAGTACCGAAGTGAGTTTGTGTAATCAGCCGTTGGCAAATCCAAACCGGCATTAGGAGCAAAATTAAGATGAACTCCCAGCGTGTTCATCTGTCGCGCAATCTCTTTTCCTACTTCGAATGCAAGATCAGAGGGGGCAGCACCTATCAACAACGGTTTTTGAAATTTCATAACGCTATCCAGGGATTGACCCAAGCCCCATTCCGCATCCATGCCAACCAACATGGGAACAAACGATTCTTGCTGGAGTTTATTTATCAAATGCGCGTGACTTATGGGGCCTCCGCGTGTTATTAGTATGCCGCCTGGGCGATACGACCGAACGAGATCAGAAAGTTCTTCCTGAGATTCGGGTGTGGCATACGCGTTGACCGATATCATGAACAACTGGCCGATTTTTTCATGCGTATTTAACGTCTGAAAAACACTGTCGATCCAGCGATTTTTTTGGTCTTGCGCCCGAAGGGATAACTGTGAGACTATAAAGAGAATACCAAAGAAAACTTTTTTCGACATCAGGCCGTTCGATTTTTGTAATTTTACCATTCTTGTCGCATCGCTATACAAAATAACGATTGATCAAGAGTTATTCTGATGCGAAACTACGTTTAGAATAAAAGAAATGCTATGAAGATTTTATCCTTATTCACGAAAGCTCCCCAGCACCAACGGTTTAGGTACAATCCGCGGTTCTATGATCCAGTTAAAGAGGAGTTAAAAGAACGTGAAGACCGGATTAAATCTGAACTTGAGCGCGAGCGGGGTGAGGTACGCCAGGAACCCGGTGACTACCGGTCGCGCATTGCAGGTTCCTTTCAGGCTGCAAGAAAGCGAAGCAAGCCTACGACCGATACCAGCGCTACCCTGATTCGTTTGGGCATACTTTTATTTCTTACAGTTTTAATTGTGGCTTATCTGGAGTGGGGCCGGCCCGCGCTTTACTTGTTATTTCTGTTTGTTCCTTTTTATTTCTACCTCAAGTTTAAACGGAAATAAATTTTTCAGAATTTTCATGCCCGATATCATTCATCTTCTTCCGGATTCTATTGCTAACCAGATTGCTGCCGGTGAAGTTGTGCAACGTCCGGCTTCGGCAGTTAAAGAACTGATGGAAAATGCCCTTGATGCCGGAGCTACGGCCATCAAACTTTTTGTAAAAGAGGCGGGCAAAACCTTGATCCAAGTTATTGACAACGGAACGGGTATGAGTGAAACCGATGCGCGCATGAGTTTGGAACGCCATGCCACGTCTAAAATAAAAACAGCCGAAGACTTATTTAAACTTCGTACCATGGGTTTTCGGGGCGAGGCACTCGCATCAATCGCGGCTGTGTCGCAGTTTGAAATGAGGACCCGCCAGGCGCACTCCGATTTGGGAACTCATTTATTGGTCGATGCATCGGAAGTAAGAAGTCAGGAACCTGTGGCCTGCGAGAAAGGAACGAGCATCAGCGTAAAAAATTTATTCTTTAATATACCTGCGCGCAGAAATTTTCTGAAATCCAACGCGGTAGAAATGCGGCATATCCTGGAAGAATTTCACAGGCTGGCCTTGGCCCGCCCTGAAATTGCTTTCAGCATTCAACATGATGATGAATTGATTTATGATTTACCACCCGCCAAACTGAGTCAGCGGATTGTCGCTTTGTTTGGAAAATCATTTCAGGGTCAACTGGCGCCCTGCCAGGAAGAAACTACCCTTGTAAAAATTACCGGATATATTGGCAGACCCGAGTCGGCACGGAAATCCCGTGGCGAGCAATTCATTTTTGTAAATCACCGGTACATTCGCAACAATTACCTGAATCATGCTATCACCAGTGCGTTTGAGGGCTTGCTGGCCGAAGGAAATTTTCCTTTTTACGTACTCTTTCTTGAGATTGACCCCAAGCACATTGATGTTAATGTTCATCCTACCAAGACAGAAATAAAATTTGATGATGAGCGAGCCGTTTATGGGGTGGTGTGGGCCGCGGTGAAACAAGCGTTGGGGGCTCACAACCTTACTCCGGCCATTGATTTTCATTCGGATGTAAATATTGTAGGGAAGCTTTCGCAAAGCCTCACCAAAGAGCAGTATATGAACGAGCAGTTTTCGACTTCCCTGCATCGGTCGAATTTGCAAAACTGGGAGAAGGCCTTTGACGAACCTGTTTCGCAGTCGCGCTTATTTCAAAATAAAGAAAATGAAAGTGACGTGTTGCGTTTTGAGAGTGCGGTTAATCAGCCTGATAAAAATCTATCTTCTTCCGAAGAACCATCGTATTTTCAGTTTCAACAGAAATACATTGTAAGACCTTCCCGATCGGGATTGATGATTATCGATCAGCAGGCCGCTCATGAACGGGTGTTATTTGAAAAGTATACGATTCGTTTAAAGGGCAACCCGGGAAATAGCCAGCAGAGTCTTTTCCCGCAAACGGTTACCTTACAGGCCTCTGATTTTGCGTTGATCCTGGAAGTGGAGCAGGAATTGATTTCGCTGGGATTTCGTTTTGAAATTTTTGGGAAGAATACGGTGCTGGTTACCGGAGTTCCGGTAGGGGTGGAGGGTTCTGAGAAAGAATTATTTGAAGGGTTGCTGGAACAATTCAAAAAGAATCAATCGGAATTGCAGTTGCCGTTGCAGGATAATCTTGCCTTTGCTTTGGCTAAGCGCTCCTCTGTAAAATCAGGGCAAAAGTTATTGATGGAAGAGATACAATCCATTGTAGAAGGATTATTTGCCTGCGCAAAACCCAATTTTTCTCCCGATGGCAGGCCAACATTTTTTACTTTTGAAACGTCTAATATAGAAAGTCACTTTACCCGATAATCCAATAGCATGTTTAGAATTACCCCGCTGGTCAGAAATCTGATCATTATAAATGTGGTTGTGTTTCTGGCTCAGAACCTCCTTAGCAACTTATATTTAACTGAATACCTTTCTCTTTGGAGCATTCATTCACCCAACTTTAAACCGTACCAGTTTTTTACATACATGTTTGCGCATGGTGGCTTTGGTCACATATTTTTTAACATGTTCGCACTCGCGTCCTTTGCGCCCATTCTCGAAGGATATTGGGGCGAGAAAAAGTTTCTAGTCTTTTATTTAGCTACCGGTATTGGCGCTGGTATAATTTACGCAGGGGCTAATTTTTTTCTGGGAACCGGGGCAGGAGGAATTATGTTGGGCGCTTCCGGAGCTATTTATGGGATTCTAATGGCTTTTGGTATGGTGTTCCCGAATCTTGAACTCATGCTTCTGTTTCCGCCCATTCCCATAAAAGCAAAATATATGGTGTTTATTATGGGCTTTATTACCTATGCTCTGGACCGCAGCGGTACGGTGGCTCACCTTGCGCATTTTGGAGGAGCCTTTGTAGCCTTTATCATTATTAGCGTTTGGCGTAGCCAGGGAGGTCGGGGTTGGTAACTTTATGATGAGAAATTCTGTTAAATTGAAGAATAGAAAATAGGAAGCTTGTGTTTGACGAATTTAAGAATGCATTTCAAAAACCAAACAACGCACATGTGCAGTTGATTTTTATCAACGTGATTGTGTTTTTAGTGTTAGCGGTTTTTTATGTTTTTTCTACAGCAACCGGTTTTTCTGATTTTTTCAAAGTATTTCATTCCCAACTGTCGATACCTGCACCGATTCTTACTTTTTTGTCCAAACCCTGGACGTTGATTACCTACGCCTTTGTTCATGACCTTACGGGCATCTTTCATATCCTTTTTAATATGCTTGTATTCTATTGGTTTGGTAAACTCTTTATAGAATACCTGGGGAGCGATAAACTGGTTGCTTTATACCTGTTGGGCGCTATTGCAGGTGGCATTTCGTATCTGTTGGTTTACAACACGATTCCCTTTTATGAAGGCCGCATACCAGCCGATGGAATGGTAGGCGCCTCCGCTGCGGTATATGCTGTCTTGGTAGGCACCGCGGTACTCCTGCCCGACTATACTTTCTTTTTGCTTTTTCTGGGACCTATAAAAATAAAATACATCGCTCTGTTTTATATCGTGCTGTCTTTTCTGGGTTCGGTGGGCGGTAATGCCGGTGGTAATGTGGCTCATTTAGGAGGCGCCCTGATGGGATTAATTTATATTAAACAACTGCAGGCCGGTGTTAATTGGGGAGGTTGGATTACAGCCACTTTAGATTGGCTGCGCGGGTTGTTTGTTACTGAATCTAAAGTAAAAGTTACCTACCGGAAAGCAGAGCCCAAGCAAACGCGATCCACTACTAAAGCAACCAAAGCCACTCAGGATGAGATTGATGCCATTCTTGATAAAATTTCAGACCGTGGGTACGAGAGTCTTTCCAAGGAAGAGAAAGAAAAGTTATTTAACGCGAGCAAGAAGTAATCAGGCAATCAATTTAGCAATGGCAAAAGCGGCAGCCGCTGCCGCAGCGCCAACAATTGTTACCCGCAAGGCGCCTTTAAATAAAGGCTGGCCTGTAAGTTTGCTTTTCACTAACCCAAAAATGATCAGGCATATCAGTGTGATGATGCTTGAATAAATCAATCCTTGAGTTGAACTATCTGTGAAGAAGTAGGCACTTAATGGAATCAAACCGCCAATTACATACGAGATGCCGATGATAAACGCACTTTGATGGGCACGGTGTTTATCGGGTCTTTCCAATCCCAGTTCAAAACGCATCATAAAATCCACCCACTTTTTGGGATCCCGGGCCATTTCGCGGGCCACTTTCTCCTGCAGCTCTTCGCTAACTCCGTACTCAGCAAAAATTTCTTTGGTTTCCTGAATTTCGATTTCGTGTTTGTTTACCACTTCATCGTATTCGCGTTTTTCTTCTGAGTCGTAATGTTCAATTTCCGTGCGGCCTGCCAGGTAGCCACCCAGTCCCATGGCAATGGAGCCGGCCGCGATCTCGGCCAAACCGGCCGTAATAACAATGGCAGTCGAATCCACTGCGCCACTCAACCCGGCTGCCAGAGCAAAAGGTACAGTGAGCCCATCGCTCATACCAATAACAAAGTCTCTTACCTTTTCTGAACTCTGAAAATGTTCTTCCATGGATGCATTTAATTCAATTCAAAAATAAACAAAACCCCCGCTACGATACCAAATGAATTTATTTCATTGCAAAGAATTGGATCATTAGGGTAACGATCTCTTTTGGGTCGGTAAGATACTTAGCGTCTGGATTCTCATTATTGAATCGCTCCAGCTTCTTATAATAAGATTCTTCGGAAATCTGATAAAGATCAATAATCTGCTTTTTAGTTTCTTCTGAAGTGATGGTTTTTCGATAAACTTCTGTTTTCGAGTTTTCATCGCGCTTCACCTTGGTTTTATCTTTTCCACCAAAGCCAATGGTGATACCCGGTCCAAACGTGGCGATCTCGTTAGGGGCAGGTTCGAGGGGTTGATTTTTTAACTTCACCTGGGTGTTGGCTTTGTATTCCTGATCATCAACACCTGCAATATTTAAATCGCCATATACGGTTACATCATTTAGCAAGCGGCTGTCTTCGGCTAAAATAATTCTAAGATTTCGATCTCTGTTTCTGGGAATGAATAATAGAGCTTTGTGACCCAAGCGAGTAAAAACAAGGGTATCTCCCAACGAGCATTCTATAGAAAATCGTCCGGTTTCATTTGTGGACTGGCCAATATTCTTACCCTTCACCTGAACAGCTACATACGATAAGGGTTGTAGGGAAGCGGAATCCAAAACTATCCCACCCACGGTGCTACCCTGACCATATGATACCCTTACATATATAAAGGAAAGGCAGAAAAAAAGAAAGATCCACTTCATTAACCAGGCGAATCGCATTTAAGTATAGAAGATGATAAGGGCTTTAAAATAGTTTTATGACTTATTAGCCAGTTGTCCACAGGCCGCATCAATATCTTTTCCACGGCTTTTCCGAATTCGGGTGGTGATTCCGTTTTTCTCCAACAAGTCCATATACATGTTCAGCACTTCCTCGGGGGCTTGTTGAAAGTCCCCATCATCAATGGGGTTGTATTCAATAAGATTTACTTTGGAGGGTACCAACTTGCTAAATTTGAGCAACGCCCGGGCATCTTCTTCGGTATCGTTAATGCCCTTCCATACCACGTACTCGTACGTTACTTTGCTTTTGGTTTTTTGATACCAATAAACAAGCGCCTCCCCCAACTCTTCCAGAGAGTTGGTATCATTGATGGGCATAATAGAAGATCTTGTTTGGTTAATGGCTGAGTGTAGCGAAACAGCCAGATTAAATTTAACCTGATCGTCTGCCATTTTACGAATCATTTTGGCAACGCCTACCGTGGAAACCGTTATCCGTCTGCTGGCCATGTTCAACCCCTTTTGCGAAGTAATTTTTTCGATGGCTTCTGTTACGTTGCTGTAATTAAGCAGTGGTTCACCCATACCCATAAACACTATGTTGGTTAAAGGTCGTCCAAAGAATAATTCGGCTTGTTCCTTAATAGCCGCCACCTGGTCATAGATTTCATCGGGGCTAAGATTGCGTTGCCTTTTTAATCGCGCAGTAGCGCAAAACTTACAAGCCAGACTGCAACCCACCTGCGAGGAAACACAGGCTGTGATTCTCTTTTCGGTGGGGATCAATACAGATTCCACCACCAATCCATCGTGCAAGGTTACGGCATTTTTAATCGTGCCATCCTCGCTGCGTTGCATGGTATCAACTTTAATGTGGTTGATAACAAAATGCTGTCTTAACATCTCCCGGGTTTCAAGCGAGATGTTGGTCATCTGATCAAAATTTTTGGCCGACTTCATCCACAACCATTCATACACCTGCTGGGCCCGAAAGGCCTTGTCTCCTTTTTGTATGAAGAATTCTTTTAACTCATCCAATTTGAGTTTTCGAATGTCTCGCTTGGTTTGGATCGTCTCAACCATTATTCAAGACGGGTATACGTTTTCACCTCACAGTCTTTTAAAACATTATGAATACGCAGGGTGGTGTGTGTAAGTTCGTCAATAATAAAGCGTTGGGTAGCCATACCCGATTTCTTATCGATAAACTGGAGTTCATTATCAATCACGCTATAATTGAACTTGTTGGTATCGTCCCCCTTTTTCTTGCCTTGCGAGTAGATTCCTTCTTCGGCCGCGCCTTTTTTGTTAAAGGTAATCATACGTACCACCGACTGCCGCGAAGGGCCCATGGCCTCTTTAAGTTCAAGTTCGGTGTCACTCTCTTTCATTTCACTTTTAAAACAGGTTTTTTCGTCTGTTAGCTGCCAGGTGCCAATCAGACCCTGACCAATACAGGTTGCACTTATTGTGATGGCCAGAAAGGATGTAAGTAGATATTTCATGGGTACTATGATTTTAACTACCATGTAGCAATAACCAACCCAAAATTAGTCTAAGTTCCATCCTTAAAAAATTTTCGCCCTGATTGGGTTCATCTTTGAGAATCGCAATTAAACCGCGTAATTTTCGCCCCACTTAATGTATCTATGGAAAAAAGTAATGCTATTATAATCACTGCCGGTTATCTGGACTCGAATAACGGCAAAACAGCCCATGGCTTAATTCGCGGTACCGACCGCTACAATATTGTGGGCGTTATTGACGAAAAACACGCGGGTAAAGATGCCGGTGAAGTTTTAGATGGAAAAAAGAGGAACATCCCAGTATATGCCAGCGTAGATGAGTTCGCAAAAACCTCCAAACAACCGGCTGCCTATTGCATTATTGGGGTTGCCACGAAAGGCGGGGTTATTCCTGATTCATTACGGGCTATTTTAAAAGATGGCCTTATCCATGGCTATAGTTTAGTCAATGGTTTGCACGAATATATTTCTGACATTCCCGAACTGGCAGATTTTGCCCGGTCGAGAGGGTTAGAGATAATTGATGTACGCAAACCAAAAAAATTCAAAGACCTTCATTTTTGGTCAGGAAAGATAAAAAATGTGCACTGCCCTAAAATTGCGGTGTTAGGCACCGATTGTGCTTTGGGCAAGAGGACGACCACCCGGTTCCTTACTGAGGCTATGCGCAAGGCAGGGTTTAGAGCCGAAATGATTTATACCGGCCAAACCGGCTGGATGCAAGGCGCAAAATATGGGTTTGTATTTGACAGCACATTAAATGATTTTATCTCAGGCGAAATGGAACACGCTGTAGTGCAGTGTTGGGAAGAATCAAAACCAGACATAATTTTCATCGAAGGTCAGTCATCGCTGAGAAATCCCAGTGGTCCGGCCGGTGCCGAGTGGATTGTCTCTGCGGATGCCAATGCGGTTGTCTTGCAACACAACCCGGCTCGCAAGCAGTATAAAGACATGGAGTATTACCCGGCTTACATTCCTGAGATAAAAGATGAAATTGCTTTGATCAAAACGTATGGAGCACCTACGGTTGCGCTTACCGTTAATACCGCTAAAATGACGGAGCAGGAAGCCCGTGAGTATGCTGCCCAAAAAGAACAGGAGTTGGGGATACCTGTGATATTGCCTTTGGAAGATGGTGTAGATCGGTTAGTTGCCGTGTTTAAAGATATGATTGATAAGTCGATCGCGCAGGTTTAAATTATTTACCCTTTAGAATTTACTTCATGAAAATTAAAGATATCAAAGTCTGGACCGGTGATCTGGTAAATACCAAACCCTACACCATTGCTTTTAAAACGGTAGATGAAGTTCTGAATGCATTTGTTGAGATTACCCTGGACAATGGAGTAATCGGAATTGGTGCGGCCAACCCCAGCGAGTATGTAACCGGTGAAAGTTTTGAACAGTGTGCCAAAGCGCTGGAAGAAAAGAATCTTGAGTTTTTGATAGGCCGCGATATTCGGGAACTTAACCAACTGACTTTTGAAGTTTGGATGAAATTTCCAAAAAATCCCGCTGCACGAGCAGCACTGGACATTGCCCTGTATGATGTTTACACCAAATTTCTGGGCATTCCGCTGGTGAAATACTTAGGTCAGAAAATAAAATCACTCCCAACGTCCAACACGATTGGCATAAAGAATGTAGAAGAAACTTTGAAAGAAGCGCAGGAATATGGAGAACGCGGCTTTCGTGTGTTGAAAGTGAAATTAGGAATAGATTTGGAAGAAGACATTGAGCGGATGGTGAAGTTGCGCGAGAAGTTTGGAAAAAAATTCGTGATCCGCATTGATGCGAATCAAGGGTATACCTCTGCGCAGACGATCGAGTTTTACAATCGCACCAAAGCCCTCGATATTGAATTAATCGAACAACCGCTTCCTGCCAAAGCAATCGGGGAGGCTAAAAAATTGCCAGATGAGATAAGAAAAGTTTTAGCAGCCGATGAATCGCTATTGACCCCGGCCGATGCGTATCAATTGGTAATGCCTCCGGTGGCAACCGGAATCTTTAATATTAAATTAATGAAATGTGGGGGTGTTAGTCAGGCACTAAAAATAGCCGATATTGGTTCTTTAGCAGGGGTAGATTTATTCTGGGGATGCAATGATGAAAGTATAGTAAGTATTACTGCTGCATTGCATGCAGCCTTTGCTTGCGCGAATACGAAATATATCGATCTGGACGGTAGTCTGGATTTAGCTAAAGATGTAGTAACCGGTGGATTTATATTAAAGGACGGTGTCATGTATTGCTCGGATAAACCAGGTTTAGGTGTTGAGCGAATTTAAAATGGGAATGAGCAAAGTAATTTTCTTTTTGCTTTTGTTTGAGGCAGGTTGGGTGGTAGGGCAGCACGCTCACACGGCTACTTCCGAAGGGGTGCGGCCCGAGGTGATTATCTTTATGGCTGTCGATTGCCCCATTACTCAGAAGTACATGGCAACTATTAAAGAATTGG
>JAEUUB010000820.1 GCA_016787745.1 Cyclobacteriaceae bacterium | reverse complement strand
ATCTTATATTCTTTAGTCTCGGCAATGCCAATAGAGGCATCTCCGCTGCCTTTAAAATACCTCAAACTGATAAACAGCATTGACGCAAAAAGCAGTGCAATGAAAGTATAGAACCAATTTGCCTGAGTCAATTTCATCCTTGAGTAACTTCGTTTGAGGACACTTTTACTTGCTTTACCCCTTCAAGTGCGCGAAGGGCAGTAGCTAAATCTTCCTTGCTGGCTTGCTTCAATGAAATTGCATAGTGGTAACGTATGGCATTTTCTTTATTCACCATAATGGTTATCGATCGGCATTCTGAACAAAGTCTGTTTACAACTAATAGAACCAGATCCAACCTTGCCGGATCCTCAAGGGTGAAAAACAGATGGCTGTGATGCGCATAACTTTTGAAAGGCGAGAAATGCAATAGAGCCGCCACCAGGCAAAACAAAATGGAACCCACAAAGGAAATGGTAAAGCCATATACACCAATAGCCAATCCGGTACTCAACGCGGCAAACAGAAATAACACGTCTCGCGGATCATCTATTCGGGTGCGAAACCGGATGATTGCCATTGCTCCAAAAACACCCAAGCCCCGAGCCAGGCTATCGCCAATGGCCATCATCACCAGCGTAGTTACTACGGCACCCAACACCAACGACTGAAAAAAATTCTTTGGGTAGTAATCTCCTGTAAAAGTGAGCTTATGGGTAATCGCAATGATGGAAGCAAGCACAAACGCCCATACAAATGAATATGTAATATTAATCAGTTGAGGATACTCGTAAACAGGCTGATCAGGAAATAATTCGAACATGCGATAAAGGGTTCACTTTTTGTTATTGATTCTTTTGCCCGGGCGTAGGACTATTAAAAATTTTCCAGGTGCTTGCACCATCCGTGGTTCGTCCCATAGACTTGTTTTCATTTTGTGCGCCAAATGTATACTCATCAATTGTTCGGCCATCAAGATAATAGATACCCACATCTTCACCTGCATTGCTTAATCCAAAATTCAAATGCAAGGGCCCCTGGTCCGTAGAGTTGTCGGCCCATAAAACCAGATACCCACCGGCTGGAATCGTGGTTGCCGTTGGGTTGTCGGCTGGAATAAAACTTCCAAAGGGATCTGCCTTGTTGTCAGACAGGTACATTCCTCCAATGTCAATGGCTGTACTTCCGGCATTGTAGACTTCAATCCAATCGTCAAACTCACCATCCTGATCGGGACAACAAGCGGTATTGAATGCCATAAATTCGTTGATAAACAATTGCGGTAAAGGATCTGTATTTAACAAATAGCTTTTGGTTTTGTCAGGGGCCGTGGCCGGCTCATAACTCATCTTCCCATTTGTTCCGGTGGCTTCCACATAATATTCGACTTTACCTGGAGTAGCGGAGGCGGGAATTGTGGCAATCCAGACAGATCCCGACAACGACATCCTTATCTCAGCATACGCACCCGCATTAAACCGATGAAATAATGTAACAGAGGAAACACTAAAATTTGAAGCCAGTGTTGTAGTAATCGTTACACTTTGATTTAAAGCTGGAACTACGGGAGAGCGTTCAACACGTACAATAGCCGGAGCCTGAGAATTACCGTTAGTCACTCCCCTCGTTGTTGCTCCCGAAATAGCAAGGTTATCCGAACCATCGGGATATCGCCCATAAGACTGGCCGGCACTTAACTCCGGAAATTCAACCCGATCAATTAAAACTCCGCTGACATTTTCCAGAAATACTGTTTCCCCGGAGGAGGTAAGTTTGAAATTTGTATTCAGCCCGGTGCCTAAATCATTACAAAGCAAAACAAGAAAGCCCTTTGCAGGAATTGATGTGCCTGATGGCAATGTGTATTTATTAAACTGATTATCATAGATAAAATACCCACTTATATCTTTACTGATATCCAGAGAGTTGTATAGCTCTATCCAATCTTCACCTGAAGCATAAATCTCGTTTATATAAAGGCCTTCCACCAGTACTATTTCTTCCTCGTCTCCGTCACTACAAGATATAAGACTAAGAACAAAAACCAGAAACCCCAACCTACCAACTATGCTTACAAATCGATTTATCATTTTACTTAAACTTAAGAATTGTTTGATAATTTGTTAAAGTTAAGGTAATAACAGAATTTAATGTGCTATATTTTAAGATGGCCTGATTGATAAGAATATTTTTTATAGTTTGAAGACATGACACCTACCACCAAATCAAAAATATTAATGGAGCAGACCATGCGATGGTTTGGCCCAACCGATCCTGTTAGTCTTAGCGATATACGTCAGGCAGGATGCACCGGAGTAGTTACGGCTTTGCATCACATAGAAGTAGGCGATGTTTGGACTGTTGAGGAAATAAACATCCGCAAAACGGAAATTGAAAAGGCTGGTTTAACCTGGACCGTTATTGAAAGTTTGCCCGTACATGAAGATATAAAGAAAAATGCGGGCCGTGTTAAAACGTATATTGAAAACTATAAGATTAGCCTTCAAAACGTTGCGCAATGTGGACTTAAAGTAGTTACCTACAACTTTATGCCGATTCTGGATTGGATGCGCACCGACCCCAATTATGAACTTGCCGATGGCAGTAGAGCGTTGCGATTTGAAAAATCAGCTTTTATTGCCTTCGATTTATTTTTATTAAAGCGACCGGGGGCCGATAAGGAGTATACTGCCGAAGAACGAGAAAAAGCGAAAGCCTTTTTTGATCGAATGGATGATGGGCAAAAAGAACTACTTCATAAAAACACTCTGCTCGGTTTGCCGGGAGGAAACAAACCATTTATCCAGAAAGAGCTTCTGGCCATGCTTGATTCATATTCAAATATTGACAGCACAAAACTCAAGCAGAATTTATTCAATTTTTTAAAACAAGTTGTGCCAACCGCTCAAGAGGCTGGATTAAAGCTTGCGATCCATCCTGATGACCCTCCCTTTCCGGTACTGGGTCTGCCGCGCATTGTAAGTACCGAACAAGATGCGCGTGAACTTTTAGAAGCCGCACCCTCCCCTGCCAATGGCTTATGCTTTTGCACCGGCTCGTATGGGGTTCGCTCCGACAATGATTTACCCGGCATGGTAAAG
>JAEUUB010000802.1 GCA_016787745.1 Cyclobacteriaceae bacterium | reverse complement strand
TCCAAACCATAGGTTACCCGCTTTATCTTCATTAATAGCAAATACACTTTGGGAATTAAAACCCTCAGGACTTGAAAAGTAGGTTAATGCTTTCACATCATACCTCACTACACCGTCTCCTATTGTGCCAAACCACAAATTCCCTTTCGAATCCTGGAAAATACTTCGGATGTATTGGCTTACCAGGGTAGTGTCAAAATCGGGAGCCATAGCCACTGGCTTAAAGTTTTTAATTACTGTAGGACTTAGCTTGGAAATATTTGAGGGGGTGGGTGTATCCTTCTTTACCTGCGCGGTGCAGAAAGTAAAAATTAACAAAAAGATACAAAGCAATAGTTTGTTCAAAGGCAGGTCTTTCATTTTATTCTAACTCTTTTAACCTCCATTGATTGTTCAAAATGCCGCCTTTCGTGGACAACAATTATGTCAAACGTTGTTTCCAATCTATACACTATATTTTTATTTGCGGGCGATGAAATTATGGCTCCTTTATCCAGTAAATCCGAACATGATTGGATTAACGTTTTCAGCTCGCTTTGATTTTTTTCAAATCTCTCCCATATATCTTCCTTAATCTCACTCTTTGTTGGCTCCCAAATTGGAAAAGTTTTCATCCTTTTTTTTCTGTCAGGTTGAACTGACTTTAAGACTGTCCGCCCTAAAAATGAAACCACGAAGTCAAATTTTGCAAGAAATGGGAGTTTGTATGTGTCTTTTATAAGGGCTTTAATTACCGGGTGGTATGTTCCATTGATAACAATGAGATGATCGAGGTTTTGTCCAATGCTCCAGGTATTCGGATTGGGCTTCCAATTAAGTTCAGTAATTGTTAACGCTCCAAATGCTTGCTTGAAGTCGTTCGTTACTTTGTCAATTTGGTGGGTCCAACGTTCTTGCATATCCGTGTTAATATTATTTAGTCTACTACAATAGTGCATTACCGAAAGAGTGTCCTTGTCCTACACACTAAATCTAAATTATGAAACTACAACTACAACTCAACACCGAACCCAGGCTGTACAGATATCCACATTAACGATCTCTATAACTTTTTCATTGGTTGACAGCTACCGGTGTTGGCAGCAGTACCATCGTCATGGCCTGTAATTTCTAATGAGCCCACGTATATCGCCTACACTTTTTCCAAAGCAGAAATATTAATTTCTCCTTTTCTTGCATCAGACTTTATGGTTAAAATGTACACTTCACTTTTATTGGTCTGCTCTTTCTCAATTCTTAATTCCTTGATCTCACTCCATGAGAATGTTATTGGTTTCCATCTTCATTTATTTCAATAGAAGTCTTTGTCAGGGTAATGACTGAATTATTGTCAAGTAGTTTTCTCAATTGTGTAAAAACCCCATACAGCACAAAAAGACCCAGCGAGACTGTCACGATTTTAAATATCTGGTTTGTTGCGAATGTCTTTGTGAAGAATGCCAAGTAAGTGCATCCAAACACAAGTGTTATCATGATGATAATACCAATCAATAATTTCTTTTTGTCGTATCTGATTTCAATTTTCTCCATTGTCTATACTTCTGTTTTGGTATTCCCACCCAACTCCCTAATATATATAATTGTTGATTTCATAAATAGTAATCCCCAGTCACCACCATAAAAAAAGCCATGCCTTTACGGCACGGCTTTCAGATGCTAAGTTAATTTATCAATCCAATCCGCCTTTGCGGGTAGCCTTGCGTTGCTCGGGCCACCGGCCGGGTTCACCCGTGCGTGTGGCCGGCAACACACTTTTTTCGCGCGAGGTTTTTTGCGGGTCCTCACATGCGATGTACACCAGGATGGCCGCCAACTGGGCATTGCCCCGTACATCGTCAAACACAATTTTATCGTACGTATCGCGGTTGGTGTGCCATGTATAATTTCCATAACTCCAGCTAAGCGAACTTAGCGAAAAACCGGGAGCCCCTACTGCCACAAACGAGGCGTAGTCCGAGCCCCCGCCCCCGGGTGTGCCGGGAAATTTTGTTTCAATGCCTTTTTTAATTTCTTCCGGCACTGTGGCCAGCCAGCGCGTAATAAAATCGTAGGCATGCAAATAGCCCTGACCACTGATGTTGGTTACGCGGCCGGTACCATTGTCCTGATTAAACAACGCCTGCAGGTTCGCCACAATCTCCGGGTGGTCTTCTACAAACGCCCGCGATCCATTCAGGCCTTGTTCTTCGCTGCCCCAATGGCCAACTAAAATAGTTCGCTTAGGGTTGGGATACGCTTTTTTAAGAATGCGCATAGCCTCCATCATTACCAACGTACCCGTGCCGTTATCCGTAGCACCTGTGCCTCCATCCCACGAATCGAAATGCGCGGAGAGCATCACGTACTCGTTGGGGTTCGAGCCTTTGATTTCGGCAATCGTATTAAATGTTGGCACAACCCCCTTCTCTTTGGAGTCGGCCCGCACACTTATTTTGGGTGCACTTCCGGATTCCGTAAGGCGGTAGAGCAAACCATAATCTTCTAACGCAAGATCAACCGTTGGAATTTTTTTGGTGTAGGCACTAAAAATTTTATTCACACCAAACCCCCGCGACCAATTGGACATAACAATGCCCACCGCACCCGCTTTCTCTAAGGCCACCGGCAGTGTGCGCGTGGTATATCCGGTTTTCTTTATGCGGGCATTCCATGCATCGGTTTGTTCGGTTCGTTTTGCTTTCATTTTTTCAAATGACTCTTTCGTTCCAAACTCTTCCCAATTGTAATCGGGTCGGCCCGTGTGCTGGTGCATCGACACCAAAATAAATTTACCCTTTGCGCTGGGCAACCACGCGGCAAAGGCCAGCGAGTCGGTAACATCAGGCACAATAATTACATCTGCGGTTATGGTTTTTCCACCCGTGCCCGGACTCCAGGCCAACTGAGTTCCTTCTAATGATTTTACCCATGGAGCAATCATATCAATGTGCGAGATACCTCGCTCCCAGCCACGCCATTCGCCCCACTTTTCATTTCGTGCGGGTATGCCCCAGCTTGTGTATTTGGCTACCGCCCAATCATGGGCTTGCTGCATTTTAGGTGAGCCCACCAGGCGCGGTCCAATGCCATCCATTAATTCATGCGCCAGTTTCTCAAGCTGCGAGTTTTCGGTTGCCTCTTTAACGATCGCATCCACAACTGCGTCTTTAGGAGGTTGTGTTGGTGGCCCGGGTTGAGCCATGGCCAGGCTTACAAAAAGCAGAAATGCACTCAATGCAGGTATTGTTCTTTTCATTTCACGGTTATTTAATTAAAACGTGCGGTAAAATACAAGTTTTACCGGGCCCCTGCTGTTGAATTG
>JAEUUB010000070.1 GCA_016787745.1 Cyclobacteriaceae bacterium | reverse complement strand
CATACCGGTGAGGTAAATTTTGCCGATCGCGAAATTGATCCTAAAACCGGAACCCTTACCATTGAAGCATCTTTCCAAAACCCAACCGGCTTGTTACGCCCCGGACTATTTGTGAAAACAAGAGTGCTGCTTAGTACGTTGCCCATGGCCGTGATGGTTCCTCAACGGGCTGTACTCCAATTACAGAGTCTTGCACAGGTGTTTACCGTTACCGATTCCAGCACACTCAAAGCCGTAACAGTTGAAGTCGGTCAGAAAATCGGGGATGGCTGGGTAATCACAAAAGGATTGAAAGCCGGTGATCGAGTGGCTGTTGTTGGTACAGTAAGCCTTACGCCAAATTCCAAGATAGAAGCCGTGGAAATGAAATGGCCCGAAGTTCAGAAACAATAATTCATTCTAACGTTTAACTATTTACTACTGCTATGAGTGAATTTTTTATCCGAAGGCCAATTGTTGCGATGGTAATCTCCATCCTCATGGTTCTCATGGGACTGATCACATTAAGAAGCATTCCGATTTCCAAGTACCCGGAAATTACACCGCCTATGGTGCAGATTACAACCCTCTTCAACGGGGCTAATGCGGTAAACGTAGAACAAGCCGTAGCCACACCTATCGAACAACAAGTGAATGGTGTGGAAGAAATGCTATACATGAAATCTATTAACGCAGCTGATGGTTCGTTAACCTTACAGGTTTCTTTTGAGGTAGGAGTTGACCTCGACAACGCGAACATGCTCACCCAAAACCGCGTGTCGCAATCCAGCGCTAAAATGCCCAACGAAGTAAAGGCGTTTGGTGTAACTACCAAGAAGTCGATGGTTTTCCCCATGATGCTGGTCTCCTTGTCATCGCCCAATGCTTCTTATGATGGGTTATTTCTAAACAACTACGCCAACATAAATATTGTCGACCAACTGAAACGCCTTAAGGGGGTGGGCGATGTGATACTTTTTGGAGGAGCTGATTACTCCATGCGCGTATGGTTGCATCCCGATCAACTGACAAAACTGAATCTTACAGTAACCGATGTTACCAATGCCGTAAAGAAACAAAACGCCATTTTCCCGGGTGGAAAGTTTGGAGCCCCTCCTACCCCGCCCGGAGTTCAATACACATACAGTGTTTTGCTGCAGGAGCGATTAGTAACAGAAGAGGAATTCGGAAACATCATTGTGAAATCAGACGAGAAGGGTTCCATCATTCGACTGAAAGACATTGCCCGGCTTGAGTTGGGAATGGAGAATTACAATTCATTCAGCCGGTTGAATAGCAAGGCGGCCAGTACCATTGTGGTATACCAGATGCCGGGCTCTAATGCATTGGAGGTTGCCGAACTGGTGCAAAGTACAATGGCCGAATTGAAAAATCGTTTTCCGGAAGATCTTCGGTATGACATCGCACTCAATACAACACGTGCCGTATCGGTAGGAATTGAAGAAATCATTCACACACTTTTTGAGGCCGTAGTGTTGGTGATTCTTGTTGTATTTCTTTTCCTGCAGGATTGGAGAGCTACACTCATCCCTTTGCTTACCGTTCCTGTTTCGTTGATCGGAACGTTCATCATTTTCCCGTTACTCGGATTCTCTGTAAACGTATTGTCATTGTTAGGACTTGTGCTTGCCATTGGCCTGGTGGTGGATGACGCGATCGTGGTTGTGGAAGCAGTTATGCATAACATCGAACACGGAATGAATCCCAAAGAGGCCACGCAGAAAGCCATGAAAGAAGTGGGCGGCCCCGTGATTGCCATTGCTTTAATTCTCGCTGCTGTATTTGTACCCGTGGCGTTTGCAGGTGGCATTACCGGTCGGTTGTATCAACAATTTGCAATCACCATTGCTATCTCGGTGCTATTCTCCGCTTTCAATGCGTTAACACTCAGTCCGGCATTAAGTGCCATTCTGTTGAAGCCCAAAAAGAAATCAACCGGATGGTTACAACGTTTCTTTGATGCCTTTAACCGGCAGTTTGACAAATTTACATTAGGATACACAGGCGTTGCCGGAATTGTAGCGCGCAAATCCGTTCGTTCGATTATCATTATCGCGGTGGTATTGGCAGTCACGGGCGTTCTAGGGAAATTTATTCCCGGAGGGTTTTTGCCGGAAGAAGATGAAGGCTATTATCTGGTAAACATCCAACTTCCGGATGCGGCATCCCTGGAACGCACTAATGAGGTGGCTGCCAAATTGGAGAACATTGTTAACAATACACCAGGGGTTGCCTATTCAACTGTGGTAATTGGGTATAGTATGCTTACGCAATCGTACTCAACCAACAATGCGTTTGTGTTCCTCTCGCTGGAGCCTTGGGAAGAACGTGAGTTAACTGCCAAACAATTAATTCAACAGACTAACTTAGCGATCCGAAATTCTATTTCGGAGGCTACCGTTATTGCTTTTGGTCCTCCGCCCATCGAAGGGCTTGGTACCTCAGCCGGGTTTACGTTACAACTTCTCGATCGATCAGGGAATAGCCCGCAGTTTCTTGATGAACAAGCCCGAAATTTTTTAGCGGAAGTAAACAAGCGACCTGAGATCGGAAGAGCTTTTACCCTGTTTCGCTCAAACGTGCCGCAGAAACAAATCGTTGTTGATTACGACAAGGCGGAGAAACTGAATATTGATCAAAATGAAATTACAAGTACGATCTCAACGTATCTGGGTAGTTCCTATGTAAACGACTTTAACCGCTTTGGTCGACAGTACAAAGTATTTATTCAGGCCGAAGCCGAAGACCGCCTCGATCCGGATGATATTGCCCGATACTATGTCCGAAGCCGATCGGGAGAAATTATCCCGCTTAATACGTTGGCAGAAGTAAGAGATATAGCAGGCCCCTCCTACACCAACCGCTTCAATATGTTTCGGGCTGCAGAAATTTCAGGCACTCCTGCGGAAGGGTATAGTTCGCAGGATGCGCTGAATGCGCTGGAGGAAGTCGCTGCCACTTTACCGAAAGAACTTGGTATCGCGTGGAGTAATATGTCGTACCAGGAAAAAGCGGCCGAAGGAACAGGTGGCACGATGTTTCTCATGGCATTGGTTTTTGTATTTCTGATTCTTGCCGCGCAATACGAAAGTTGGAAACTTCCTTTCTCGGTTTTGCTGGGCGTACCGGCCGCTATTCTGGGAGCTTTCCTTGGATTGTGGTTGGGAGGTCTTTGGAGCCCAAGCTATGTGAACAACGTATTTGCCCAAATAGGATTAGTTATGCTAATCGGACTTACCGCAAAAAATGCTATTCTGATTGTTGAATTTGCCAAGATGCTCCATGAAGAACAAGGCAAGTCGCTTTACGATGCAGCCCTCGAATCGGCAAAACTTCGACTGCGACCGATCCTGATGACTTCCTTTGCTTTTATGTTAGGGGTTGTACCGTTGCTTACCGCCTCGGGGGCTGGTGCCGAAGCCCGGAAGGTAATGGGAATTGCCGTTTTCAGTGGTACTCTAATTGCCACCATCATCGGGGTAATTGTGGTACCCGCGTTGTTTGTCTTTATCGAAAGCATTGGAAAGAAGAAAACATCAGGACCCGCTGACACATCTGTTTCACCTACGCAATCGGCTCATTAATATGAAGAAAGTAGTTATTATCGGAATCCTTATCGTGCTTGCCGGCTGTGCCGTGGGACCAAAATATTCCAGGCCCGAGACCGAGAGCCCTGCAGCGTATACTCAAGCGGTTGCTAAAACCGATTCTATAACCAACATGAAGTGGTGGGATGTATATCAGGATACCGCGTTAAAAAAA
>JAEUUB010000715.1 GCA_016787745.1 Cyclobacteriaceae bacterium | reverse complement strand
GTTGGTAGAATGGCTACACAAGCCCTAACTAATTTGACCACTACCGGGATAAGGAGTGCTATTATAAATGTGGGGGTTCAGTGGTACGTTAAAGGTAGCTTGAGTGCTGTTGACATATTTGACGTAACTGTATCTGCCTTTCCCTTCCCCGCAGAGTTACTCGTTTCGAGAACTCTGCGCGAATGAACTTTGTTTGAGATAAATAACTATGCGGAACGAGCATGGAGGGAAAGTGGAGTGCATCCAGGTATTCTATTCTTTGGCCGCTAGATGACTTTAAAAATGGAGAATCCTTTCACAACTAAAATGCAACTCAAGAATGATGGGGAACTTCTAAAAATATTGAAGTCAAGCACATCATTTGACTATAAGGCAGTGTTAGCAGCATTTTATGAATTGGAGAAAAGGGGATTACCATTAACCGAATTTGTTTCTCTAAAGTTAGAACTTGAAGAAAAGTTTCTAAGAGAGAATACAAATATGAGTAATACCGAGACAAGCTCATATTCTAAAGTTATCATCTTTGCATCTTCATTTCTTCTACTGCCAATTATTGGCGCAGTTCTCCTTTCGCTAAATCTTTTTGATAGAAGTAAGAAGATGGGAATTTTAGTCGTCTTGTTATTTGGAATCCTCTATACTCTATTATCGCTATTAGTTTTGAATCTGTTCACATATCCATTTTGGCTTGTACTATTGTTAAATGGTTTTGGAGGTGGAATGTTATCCGAATTTTTTTGGAATAAATTTATGAGAGACAATAAGTAATCATATTGATTAGCAGGTTTTTGCTTCCCCGCAGAGTTACTCGTTCTGAGAACTCTGCGCGAATGATTGAAGCCGGTATTCCTATTTGAGATAGAAATGATAAACTCAGGCTATGAGTGTTCGTAGGGAGATACCGGAATATGATGGTATTTATTTCATTACCATTACCTGCAGCCATTGGTTGCATCTTTTTGAACGATCAAGCGGATATGAAGAAGTGTACAAATGGTTTGATCATCTGAAAAGCAAAGGACATTTCATTGTGGGATATGTAATCATGCCTAACCATATTCACGTACTTATCGCATTTAGAAACACACAAGGTGTATGCATCAACTCTCCCCGCAGAGTCTCCCGTTTCGGGGACTCTGCACGAATGATTAACACAGAGGCTGAGTATATACATAAGTTCGGCTAAGTATTATGAAACAGGTGAGCAAGGAATATATTGGGTAACAAACTATAGAGAATTAGAGGATATAGATTTGGCTAAGGCGTTGTAGTTTGAGGAAAGGCGCAGAGTTCCCGAGGCGGGTAACTCTGCGGAGAAGTGGAATAGTGTTGGGAGAAACTTTGCTGCCACCTCATTATGGTCTGGCAGGTCAATGTTATCAGGAGGAATTTCACCTTTAAGTCAGGCGTACCAGGCAACTGCTTATATGTGGGCAGGGTCAAAGGGTATAAGTCTTATTAGTAGCGGATTATCAAATGTTACAACAAACATTTATGAAAGTGGAAACTAGAATTGGCAGAAGAAATAAAATCAAAACCTTAGTTTATAGTATTGTTGGTTTTTCAATACTATTGATTGGTTATTTTTTGAATCGAGACCATGACAAACAGCTAAAACATCATGGTAGGTATTCAGTTGCAACAACGTTAAGCTATAAAATCACTGCTAAAAATGGCAGGGCTGTTTCGTATGAGTTTTATTATAATAGCATCCGATATACTAGTGTTTCAGACTATTTGTACGATGCGACAGTTCCAGGAGGGCGATATTTAGTGAAGTTTTCTTCGAAAGATCCGTCAATAAATGATATTTACCTCAATCAACCAATACCAGAGTATATAGTTGTGCCAAAATTAGGTTGGAAGAGTACCAAGGATATTAAATGAGTGGAGGTACCCCCTTCCCCGCAGAGTCTCCCGTTTCGGGGACTCTGCGTATTTGTAAATTATTGTGTTTGATAAAAATTATAAACTGCTTGATGCCACCTGGGATGGTATTAATTTACCCTTCCCCGCAGAGTTACTCGTTTCGAGAACTCTGCGCGAATGATTGAAGCCGGTATTCCTATTTGAGATAGAAATGGTAAATTCAGGCCATGAGTGTTCTTTATTCCGTAACTCGACCCGGTGCTGGGCCGCCTTTGTCATGCGTGAACCGCTACAATGTTGAGCCATACCCGTAATGAAACCATTCGCCCCTTCCTCGTACTTGGCCGCCCTCGCCCTTCGGAGAGGGTAATGAGGGTGAGGGATTAATTATTGAATTAAGCGATACTAACCCAGATCCCAGAATAGAAATTCCTATCACATAATTGAAGAATCAAAATCAAAAACATGCCCTAAAAGAGGTGTCGCCCGACTGAACTGGTCTAATCCCATTTATTGCCTGGAATCATCAAAAATAACCTGTTTTTCGCCCAATCTTCTTGCCAATACCTGTGGAATAGGCAATGGAATTTTTATCTTGTAGCTTTTAAAAAGCTTTATGAGATTCTGTGTTTTAATAGTAATTGCTTTGCTTTTTACAACCTGTTCAACTCCTAAGGAAAAGATTCCTG
>JAEUUB010000707.1 GCA_016787745.1 Cyclobacteriaceae bacterium | reverse complement strand
GCCATAATGGCCCCAAACATTCCAGCCGCCTGATCGGGATCCGAAAAATCCATGTTTTCAGCTCCGCTGGCAAAACCCAGGCCCATGGCAGCTAGAATGGGAATAAAGACAAATGACTGAACCACTCCTATAATAATACCATCAATAATAATAGCAACCAGGCGTTGCCCGAAACCTGCATAGTTTGTATTCATGATGAATGGGGTTAAGATTTAGGTCAACTAAAAATAGAAAAAGGATTTGAAGCGACCAACATGAATTTTTCTACTTTTACCAAAAACCAACTCGTGATCACGCAATTAAATCGATTGTTCAACACCCTGGAAGTACAGCGAAACGAATTACTTCAGGAACTGAAACCGTACAAGACAGAAGTACTTTATAAGCAGCCTGCAGGAAAATGGTCCATCGCGCAAATACTGGCGCACCTTATCGCATCCGAACAACTCTCTGTCGCTTACCTGAACAAGAAAATTTTAGGTATTGAAACCGCTCAAAATACAGGAGTAGTAGAAGCGCTTAAAATGATCGCGCTTATCCTTTCGCAACGGCTCCCATTCAAATTTAAAGCCCCACGCAAAATCGTTGATAACACTCCAGTTTACGAAACGATGGATAAGTTGATTTTAGATTGGGACACCACCCGCACAGAATTAAAAGAAGTCTTAAAAAAGTTTGAGGACATCCATCTGAAACGGAAAATCTACAGACATCCCATTGCCGGCATGCTTAACATACAACAAGCGTTACGATTTTTAAGGGAGCACATTATCCACCATACACCGCAAATAAAAAACCTGTTGAAGCAGAAATAATTTTTTCTCATTTTTCAAACTCCAAATTTTAGCACTATCCCAATTTTTATGAAGAAAATCTTATCCCTCAGTGTAGCACTGCTTTTCACCCTTTGTTCCTTCGCGCAAACCAAAATTCAGTCTCCGGATGAATTTTTAGGATATGAATTGGGCGATCGTTTTACCCGTCATCACCGGGTTGTAGAGTATTTTAAATATGTGGATGAATTGTCGCCAACCGTAAAGGTTACCCAGTATGGCGAAACCAATGAGCATCGTCCGTTGATTTATGCAATTATAGCTTCCCCCGAAAACTTTGCAAATCTGGAGCAAATCCGGCAAGACAATTTAAAACGGGCCGGAGCCCTGGAGGGAACTCCCTCATCGAACAAAGTTGCTTTGGTTTGGTTGAGTTATAATGTGCATGGTAATGAAGCTAGTTCGATTGAGGCCTCTATGAAAACGTTGTATGAGCTAGTAAATCCGGCCAACGCAAAAACCAAAGAGTGGTTAAAAAATACCGTCATCATTATGGATCC
>JAEUUB010000691.1 GCA_016787745.1 Cyclobacteriaceae bacterium | reverse complement strand
AAATCAGTACATCCCAACGAGCCACCCGGATGCCCTGACTGGCAGGCGTGTACCATTCTTACAATATCCCTTCTGATTTGACTGGAAAGTTTCTTTAACTGTACAAGATCGGGTTGTGACATGCGCTTTCTGATTTTTATGCGCGAAGATAAGGGATAACCCTTTATGCACATAAATCCATGAGAATAAACTTACCTAAGACGGCTGGCTGGAGTTTGAATTTACTTCTTAGCTTTTTTTGCTACTTTCTTAAGTGGGTTCTTATCCGCCTTGACTGAAGCACTATTTAAAGCTCCCAGAATCTGATCTGCGTGGTTTTTGGTGTCAACTTTTTCAATGACATCTTCAATCACACCTTGCTCATCAATCAGATACGTGATGCGAGCTGTGCCCATGTACTTTCGGCCATACATAGATTTTTCAACCCATGCTCCGAACTTTTCGTGAACGGTTTTGTCTTCATCGGCCAATAGCCGAAAGGGCAAATTTTCCTTTTCAATGAATTTCTTATGGGATTTTGAACTATCGGTACTGATTCCAAGCACTTCGTAGCCAGCTTTTTGCAGTGCCTTATAATTATCGCGCAGACTGCAAGCTTCGGCTGTACAGCCGGGTGTTAAATCTCTTGGATAAAAGTAGAGGACAACCTTTTTCCCTTTGTACTCGGCCAGACTTACTGGCTGCCCCTCCTGATCTACTGTTTTGAAGGCGGGTGCCTTGGAGCCTACTGCCAATGCCATACGTTAAATTTTTTGTTTATAAATAGTCTCATTACCGGCCTGGTCAACCACCTTAAGCTCAAAGTCGCCCTGAAGAATTTTTGCCGGTTCCAATTTTTGTGATTTCAGAATTCCGGTTTTATAATCATAAACCATTAATAACCACTGTCCATTAATGTTTGCCTCAAAGTAGGCGATGCCTGAAAGATTATCTTTAATCTTAAACCGTGCGGCAGCGGTAGACAATCCAATTTTTGTAATAGAGGGAGGTATGGTATCTCGCAATAGGGTAAACTCTCCGAATTCGCGCGTTTTGAAATTAATACGGTTGTTGGCCCATTCACTGTTTACGTAGGAGAAATTTTTTCCCTCTTTTCTATAAAGACCTAAATCACGCGATTGAAAATAATTCAATCTTGGCTTTAGGGTTACCGAGATGCTTTTGTGCAGAGGAACGGTTCGTGAGCCAATCGAGAAGGACTCCCTGTGGTTGGCGGTATCATACTTTATTGATAAGTACGCTGTATCGTAGAGCGATTGTTTTGGAAATTGAATGTCAACCAGATCACTATAGTATTTGTAATCTGTTTCTGAAGGAATCCTATCCTGAAAATTAAAATGGATTGTTCCCTGGCAGGTCTGTATGGAGTCAGGCAGCACGGAGAGTAGGTTAATCAAATACACGTGTTGATTAGAGCCCCGATAGGTTACAGCCGGGGTGGACGATTTTCCTTGCTCCCAGACCTGAAGAGGCAGTTGAGTTTCTCCACAAGATTTTACAGAAACCCTGAGTGTGTTTTCCTGAATCTCCATATCGTAGGGCTTTCCGCTTGCTGAGAGAATAGGAGTTTCCTCAACGAGAGGACTTGCTTTAAGAATAAAGTTTACCGTGCTGACGTTCCCGTTAAAATCTTTTAGCTTAATATCAACTGAAGTGTCCTGATCTTTTACCTGCACATTATTTTTTACCGTCTTATCAGCATAGTAATCAAGCCGGTTGCCATCATCGATATACAACTTGTTGTAACGGGCGCCTTTTAATTCGAGGGTCCGGTAATCCATTAGAGCCAGAATTCCGCGCGACTCATTCAGATCTACTTTGTCGATGGTTTGTTTAAACACCAATTGCTTATTGACTTCCATATCGATATAATTAATCCCATATCGAAAACGGGAGTTCTCCATTTTGTCATGGGCTAAAACTTCAACACCAATATTTCCATTTGCTAAAATTGGGTGGGGCAAAGAATAATTGTCTCCACTTTTCACAACCGAAAATTCGAACCGACCAAACTGGTCGTTGATTCGAGATTTGGCGTCCATTGTTTTAAGGGCCACCTTAAATACGATGGGAGCCAGATTGTCTTTTACTTCAGCGAAATCATAAACGAGTGGGTTGATCGCTTCGTTCTTTTCATTTCTTACTTCAAAGTGAAGATGGGGACCACCCGATCCCCCCGTGTTACCAGACAAGGCCAGCAACTCGCCTTTGCTAACTGGAAATTGATTGGGTTGAAAAACAAGATCTATTTCGGAAGTTTTACGTGCATAACGTTCTTTTAAAATGTATTCACCCACGGCTCCTTTAAATTCTTCTAGGTGCGCATACACAGTGGTGTTGCCATCGCGATGGGAGACATACAGCACATTTCCATAGCCCCCGGTAGTGGCCGTGGCTCTTGCAATATACCCATCATCGGCTGATAAAACCGGAACACCAATACCTGGAGTATCAATGTCCAGGCCCGCATGAAAATGTGTGTTGCGCAATTCACCCATGGTTCCGGTTAGGATAGCGGTACTTCCCGGTTTAATAGGAAATAGATAATTACCTCTTTCTAAACTACGCGGAAGCAAGGCTTTATCAGGACTGAATTGTGCAAAAGCACTGCCGCAACAAATAAAAAGACTAAAAAATACTATTTCACTTAACTTCAAATTCCAACAACTTCTCATCATGAATGTAGGCGGATAGTTTATTTCCAATGGCTACAGGGCCAACACCTTTTGGGGTGCCGGTAAAAATTAAATCCCCTGTTCGCAGCGTAAAAAATTTTGATAAATAAGAGATAATGTAATCAAAAGGGAATAGGAGCAAACGGGTGTTGCCTTGTTGTTTCAAGGCACCATTTACTTCTAACTTAAAATCAATGTCTTTTAAATCCTTGAATTCAGATACAGGAATGAATTTGTCGGAGATAGGCGCTGAGCCATTGAAGCCTTTGGCAATATCCCAGGGTAATCCTTTCTCTTTTAATTTCTGCTGAAGATCCCGCGCGGTAAAATCAATTCCTATACCAATGGCATCGTAATATTTATTTGCAAATTTCTCTTCAATGTTTTTCCCTTCTTTGCAGATTCTTAAAACCAATTCTAATTCGTGGTGAATGTCCTTAGAAAAATCAGGGTAATAGAAGGGTGCATTGTTTTTAAGAATGGCGGTATCCGGCTTAGTGAAAATTACAGGTTCGTCAGGACGCTCGTTATTAAGTTCCTGAATATGTTCCGCATAATTCCTACCAATCGCAAAAATTCTCATACCAATTCGCACTTTTTGCAAATTTAGGCAACATTCTTAAGTCTGGTGTCCAAATTGATTGTTATTTTTTATCTTTTACACACCAAGAACTTACATTTGCAGTTGAATAATTAAACGTTATGCTTAAGAGAATATTTTCTATCGCGATAATTCTTACTATCGCTTCAGCGTGTGCCACAGTTCCTGTTACCGGTCGCAAGCAACTCAGTCTTGTGTCCAGTGCCGAGATGAATCAAATGTCGGCACAGCAATATCAGGAAGTAATTAAGGCAGGTCCGCTGTCCTCTAATCAGGAGCAAACACAAATGATAAAGCGCGTTGGGGTTCGTATTCAGAAAGCCGTTGAACAATACATGGCCGAGAAGGGTATGAGTAGTCAGTTGTCAGGATTCAACTGGGAGTTTAATCTGATTCAGGACGATAAAACCGTAAACGCCTGGTGCATGCCCGGGGGTAAAGTTGCTTTTTATACGGCCATTCTTCCCATCTGCCAGGACGAACTGGGTGTTGCAGTTGTGATGGGTCATGAAGTGGCGCACGCAGTGGCCAATCATGGTCGCGAGCGGATGAGCCAGGGTATGTTAGCCGAATTTGGTATGAGCACCCT
>JAEUUB010000685.1 GCA_016787745.1 Cyclobacteriaceae bacterium | reverse complement strand
CCTGTCAGAAATTTATCAACTGCAATGGCGGCTTCACGACCTTCGCTAATCGCCCATACCACTAACGATTGGCCTCTGCGTAAATCACCGGCAGCAAAAACACCGGGTACAGAAGTTTGATAGCGGGTAGCCTTTACATTGCCGCGCTCATCATACTCTACACCCAATTGATCCAATAAGCCCTGATGCTGTGGATTCAAAAATCCCATGGCCAACAAGGCGAGCTCGCAAGGAATTACTTTTTCAGTCCCGGGTATCTCCACAAAACCGGGGGCTTTCCCAGGTTCTCTTTTCACCTCCACCTCAGAAATCTTTAGCGCTTTCAGTTGTCCTTGCTCATCGCCTAAAAACGCTTTGGTAACGATTGACCATTGCCGCTCACAACCTTCTTCGTGTGAAGTTGAGGTGCGCAAAATCATCGGCCAACTGGGCCAGGGCATTGTTTCGGTTCTGTCTTTAGGGGGTTTATTTAAAATTTCAATTTGTGTTACCGACTTGGCCCCATGGCGGTTGGAGGTGCCTACACAATCAGAGCCGGTATCCCCACCACCAATTACTACCACATTTTTTCCGGTAGCCCAGATTTCTTCTGTCTGTACTTTTTTGCCTGCTACCCTTAAATTTTGTTGTGTTAAAAAGTCCATCGCGAAATAAACGCCTTTCAGATTTCTTCCGGGTATTGGTAAATCGCGGGGTATGGTTGAACCGCCACACAGCAGAACAGCATCAAACTCTTCTTTCAACTGCTCCACCGAAAGGGTTTCGCCTACATTAACTTTTGTTTGAAACTTTACGCCCTCCTGCGCCATCAGATTTATTCTGCGATCGAGTACCTGCTTATCTAATTTAAAATCAGGAATACCATAGCGAAGCAAACCCCCAACTTCATCAGCCCGTTCAAACACAGTAACGCTATGTCCGGCATAATTTAATTGAGCGGCAGCAGCTAATCCTGCAGGACCCGAGCCCACCACAGCAATTTTTTTATCCGATCTTACAGTAGGAATGCGGGGCGTTGCATATCCATTCGCAAAAGCTTTTTCAATAATTGATTTTTCAATGTACTCAATCGCTACGGGCGGCTTGTTAATTCCAAGCACACAAGATGCCTCACAAGGAGCAGGACAAATTCTCCCTGTAAACTCTGGAAAATTATTCGTAGAAACGAGTATTTCATAAGCCAGCTTCCAGTTTTCCTGATAAACAGCATCGTTAAATTCAGGAATAATGTTTCCCAACGGACAGCCCTGATGGCAAAAAGGGATTCCGCAATCCATGCAACGCGCGGCTTGCTTTTGTGTGATGGACTCATCCACAGCTGCGTCTACTTCATTATAGTCGTTGATCCTTTTTTTGGGATCCCGTTTCTTCGGCAGCTCCCGATCTTGCTCTAAAAATCCTGTTGGTTTTCCCATATCTGTCAGATTCGTTTCAAGCTTTACTGTTAGTTTGACGAAAGATTAAATTCATTGTTGCCTAAGGTAGCCTTTAGTGCGGCACTCTTTTTTTCTGCTTTTCTTTTTTCCAACACAGCCTTATAATCCACAGGCATTACTTTAATAAAATGTTTGAAGGTGGTTGGCCAGTAGCTGAGAACATGCGCGGCCAAATTGCTTTTTGTTAGTTTTTGATGTTCACGGATCATTGAATTTAACAGTCGTTCATCTTCCGCATCCAAAGTATCCAACAACACCATTTCCATGTTGCAGTTTTTTATAAAGGTTTTATTCACATCCCACACATAAGCTACGCCACCGCTCATTCCCGCGGCAAAATTTCTGCCTGTGTCACCCAGTACCACCACAGTACCCCCCGTCATATACTCGCAACCATGATCCCCAACACCTTCTACCACTACTTTTACACCGGAGTTCCGCACAGCAAAACGTTCACCGGCCATACCACCGATAAAGGCCTCTCCGGAGGTGGCTCCAAAGAAGGCTACGTTGCCCACAATTATATTCTTGCAGGAATTGTAGGTGGCCTCTTTGGATGGATACAAAATCAACTTCCCACCGGAAAGCCCCTTGCCGAAATAGTCATTGGCATCCCCTTCAAGTTCAAATGTTACACCGTGTGTTACAAAGGCCCCAAAACTTTGTCCGGCTGTGCCATTAAACTTTAGTTGAATGGTATCGGTTGGTAATCCTTCGCCCAGGTAAACTTTTGAAATTTCGTTAGATAACATGGTGCCCACGGCACGATCCTGATTCGTGATTTTAAACTCACCCTGTATAGGGTTTGCATGGGCAATAGCAGGTTGAGCAAGTTCAATCAGTTTTCTGTCCATTACATTGGCAATGCCGTGATCCTGCTCCTCTTGCTTGAAAAGGGCTGTGTCTAAACTCACACGATCCTTGATCAGCAAGGCAGACAGATCTACATGTTGATGCTTCCAATGTTCGGCTTTGTCCCGCACCTCCAACCGATCGGCTTGCCCCACCATTTCATTCACTGTGCGGAAACCAAGTTCGGCCATAATTTCTCGAAGTTCTTCTGCCAGGAATGTAAACAGATTAACTACATACTCGGGTTTGCCTGTAAACAGAGCACGCAGTTCGCTGTTTTGTGTAGCTACTCCAACAGGACAAGTATTTAGATGACACTTACGCATCATAATACAACCGGTAGTTACCAACGCGGCTGTTGCAACGCCCCACTCTTCTGCGCCAAGCAATGTGGCAATTGCTAAGTCACGTCCGGTACGAATTTGTCCATCCGTTTGCAATACTACCCGCCCGCGTAACTTATTTCTAACTAAGGTTTGATGCGCTTCAGCTAACCCCAACTCCCACGGTAAGCCCGCGTGACGGATTGAGCTAATGGGGGAAGCCCCGGTACCGCCATCATGACCAGCAATCAAAATTACATCTGCATGTGCCTTGGCAACACCCGAGGCAATTGTGCCAACGCCCGCTTCAGAAACCAACTTTACATTGATACGTGCATCGCGATTGGCATTTTTTAAATCGAAGATTAATTGTGCTAAATCTTCAATGGAATAGATATCATGATGTGGAGGGGGGGAAATTAAACCAACCCCGGGTGTAGAGTGGCGAACCCGACCAATCCAATCGTCCACTTTATGGCCAGGCAATTGTCCGCCTTCTCCGGGCTTGGCCCCTTGCGCCATTTTAATTTGTAACTCTTGGGCGTTGCTTAGATAATAACTGGTTACTCCAAAACGACCCGATGCCACTTGCTTGATCGCGGAATTTTCCCAATCGCCATTTTCTTTTTTTGCAAAGCGCACTTCATCTTCCCCGCCTTCCCCACTGTTGCTCTTGCCGCCAATCCGGTTCATGGCAATGGCTAATGTGCTGTGAGCTTCGTGCGAAATGGAACCAAAGGACATGGCTCCAGTCGCGAACCTTTTGAAAATGTTTTCTACCGGCTCAACCTCACTTAGGGGAATGGACTTCCCTTTTTTGAGTTTTAATAAACTTCTGAGCGTGATAGCCTTTTCACTTTGATTGTTGATAAGACTCGAATATTTCTTGAAAACGGAGTAGTCATTAATCTTTGTAGAGTGTTGCAGCAGATGGATGGTATCCGGATTAAACAAGTGCGCTTCTCCCCGCTGCTTCCATTGATACACTCCGCCAACCGCCAGACGTGGCAGCCAGTTGGATGTTTTTGGAAATGCGAGTTTGTGCTTGGCTAATGCTTCGCGGGCTATGTCATCCAGTTTCAATCCGCCAATGCGAGAAACGGTTCCCGTAAAATATTTATCAATCACCTCAGGGTGAATTCCCAAAGCTTCAAAAATCTGAGCGCCATGATACGACTGCAGTGTAGAGATACCCATTTTACTGAGAATCTTTAACAACTCGCCAGCCACAGCTTTCTTGTAATTGGCAATTGCCTGTTCTTCGGTTAAACTTTCTTTTAGCACGTTGCGCTTTTTCATGTCGTGTATCGTCTGATAAACGAGATAGGGATTCACTCCCGAAGCGCCATATCCAATCAACGTAGCGAAGTGGTGTGTCTCCCACACATCGCCCGCCTCTACCAGTAACCCAACTTTTCCGCGTAATCCTTTACGAATTAAATCATGATGTACAGCCGCAACGGCCAGTAGCGAAGGTATCTGCGCATGACCGCTATCAAAACTTCTATCGGATAGAATTATAATGGTAAATCCATCTTCCACAGCATCGGTTACATACTGACAAACCCGTTCAAGTCCTTTCTCCAACGAGCCAGGTTGACCATCGGCCCGGAAGTAAGTATAAATAGTTTTTGTCTGCAGATGACGGTGGTCTATGTATCGTATTTTTTCCAGCTCGTTATTTAACAGAACCGGTGTGGGGAGTTCAAGCGTAATGCAATGCTCGGGCGATTCCTCTAATAAATTCAGGCTGCCCCCAACATGCGAAGCCAATGACATGACCAGGCGCTCACGAATAGAATCGATAGGCGGATTGGTAACCTGGGCAAAAAGTTGTTTGAAATAGCTGGATAGATGTTGCGCCTCTTTAGAGAGTACTGCGAGCGGAGTATCATTCCCCATTGAGCCAAGCGCTTCCTTTCCTGTTTCGCACATTTGGGTAAGGATCACCCGTAAATCCTCCGAAGTATAGCCGAATGAAATCTGCCGTTTCAGAAAAGTAATCGGGTCGTATTTGTGAAAGCTTCCACCCGGCTCAGGAAGATCCTGAAGCCTAACCTTATTTTCTTTCAGCCATAGTCCATAGGGCTGCCGATTACAAATATCTTCTTTCAATTCGTCATCGCTGATGATGCGCCCTTGCTCCAAATCAACCACAAACATTTTACCCGGCTGAAGGCGACCTTTTGTAATAACGCGGGCAGGATCAACATCGAGCACGCCCACTTCGGAAGCCATAATAACCAGGTCGTCATCGGTAACTACATACCGGGAGGGACGGAGGCCGTTTCTATCCAACGTGGCGCCTACAATTTTTCCGTCTGTAAACGTGATGGAAGCCGGGCCATCCCAGGGTTCCATCAGGTTGGCGTGGTATTCATAGAAATCTTTTTTCTCCAAACTCATTCCTTCATTGCCGTCCCAGGCTTCGGGAATCAGCATCATCATAACATGGGGAAGCGAACGCCCTGCATGCACTAATAATTCAATCGTGTTGTCAAGATTCGATGAATCGGATTGCAGCGGATTGCATATTGGAAGAATCATGTTTAGTTCTTCCTGACTAAAATATTTTGAAGTGAAGAATGCTTCTTTGGATTTTAACCAATTAATGTTTCCGCGTACCGTGTTAATTTCTCCATTGTGTGCAATGTATCGGAAGGGTTGCGCCAATCGCCAAGAAGGGAATGTGTTGGTTGAGAAGCGAGAGTGAATAACGGCCAAAGCAGAAACCACATCTTCGTGTTCAAGATCGGCAAAGTAAGGTCGTAGCTGACCGGAAGTTACCATGCCCTTGTACGCAATCGTCTTGTACGAAAGCGAAGAAAAATAAAATTGATTATCTACTCCCTTTACCGATTCGGTAATAATGTGCGTTGTATATTTTCTTAGAATAAAAAGTTTTCGTTCGAAATCATCGGGATTGGAAAGCGTGTCAGGGCGTTTAATAAAGATCTGCTCCATAACGGGCTCGGCCAGCAAAGCGGTTTCCCCCAAATCGGCATTGTTGGTTGGCAGAGAACGATATCCCACCAACGTCATTTTCATTTTTTTGATCTGCCGGTTTAATACGGTGCGGCACTCCTCACGCACTTTCGCATCTCGCGGAAAGAATACAAGACCTACCCCATAACTTCCATAGGCAGGCAGCTTAAATCCGAGCTTAGTACATTCACTGCTAAAAAATTCGTGCGGAACCTGAATTAATATTCCCGCGCCATCGCCTGTATTGGGTTCACATCCACAAGCACCGCGATGTTCCATGCGTTCGAGCATGGTGAGCGCATCGCTTACAATCTGGTGCGATTTGCTTCCCTTTATATTGGCGATAAATCCAACGCCACAAGAGTCTTTCTCAAAGGAAGGATCATACAATCCTCGCTGCTGTATGTCTTGAGTATTCATTTCAGGTTAATCGAAAGAAAGTGAACTCACAAGATACCTCCATTACAAATGGGTTGCCTATAAACTTTAAGAGATTATTTTAAAATTTTCTTAAAACAAACTAACAGTTAGTAGCGAAAACGGTTGATAATCAATAATTTTCTTTAATGGATGGCGCTATGAAAAAAACGATTCTCCTGATTTTTCTTCTTTCACTTGCAGCCAAAGGATGGCCGCAATCTTATACGGTCGATTCGGTACCTAACACCAAGATCATCAACAACAGCTATGTAAGCAATCCGGATGCATTGATTACTCCAGGAGCAGTTGCCCAAATTGATCAATTGCTTGCTTCGCTGGAACAACAAACAACAGCCCAGGTGGCGGTTGTAGTATTGCATTCAATAGGAGAGAATACCCCTGAGGATTTTGCGCAGGCATTATTTGTAAAATGGGGAATTGGAAGAGCGAATAAAGATAATGGCCTGTTGATTTTATTTGTTGAGGATCAACGGACGGTCCGGTTTCATACTGGATTTGGATTAGAGGGTGCTTTACCCGATGCGATTTGTAAGCGAATCCAAATTCAAAAAATGGTGCCCGCTTTTAAAGAGGGAAACACAGACGCAGGGATGCTTGCAGGGATTGAGGAGGTTTTTAAAATACTTACCGATCCGGCTTACACAGACGAATTGAGAGAGCCAGATAAGACATCAGATGCTTCTTCGCTTACCTTCTTTTTTGCTATGGGTTGGTTTATCGTTGGGCCGTTTGTCTTTTTTATGAAGCGTAAATCGGGGTATTCGAATTCCATCCAAACATCTTCCGATAAACCAAATTCAAAAATTTCAAAAGGACAATGGTGGCTATTGTGCTATCTGCTTCCTTTAGGGCTTGCCACCTTTTTATCATTCAATAACGATTGGGTTCTTATCGCGTTAAGCTTTTATGGGTATTTTATTTTTATGGCTCTTCTGAAATATTTACGAGTTCTGAGCCGAGGTAACGCCTGGTTAAAAAAAGGCCTGTATTCCACCGTGTATACTTTTTACAAAGAAAATAGTAAGTGGATGGGCCTGGCGATTCTTTTCCCTATTCCATTCGCATTTCTCATTCGTCCTTATAAAAGAAAGATGCAGGCCGTACGCGAGCATCCGCGTGATTGTCATCAATGTGGCACTAAGATGAATCGGCTGAGCGAAGCCACGGAGGATAAATATTTGTCGAAAGAATACCAGTTTGAAGAGAATCTTAAGTCGGTGGATTATGATGTTTGGTTATGCGCGGCCTGCGGTTCGGTTTCAGTGGAACAATATGTAAATGAGAGGACCAAGTATGCGGCTTGCCCGAAATGCAAAACCTACGCGTTTTATACAGAAAGAACCACTACGTTGGTTCATGCCACAACTTCCTCTACGGGCGAGGAAGAAATAATAAAGCGATGTAAATACTGCAATAATCGTGAGCGGACGACAATAACAATTCCCATGATTTCCACCTCATCCGATTCCTCCTCTTCCTCAGGCGACTCAGGAGGAAGTTATGGGGGTGGTGATTCGGGAGGTGGCGGAGCTAGTAGCAGCTGGTAGAATGATATCAAACTAAAAAAGTAAAGGCCTTCCCTGAAGAAAGCCTTTTACTTTAAAATCAAGGATTACCGGTTTTCCTGTAACCCTTTTGCGTAATTAATAATGTTTTGTACAGAGGTGGGCGATGGCTCAAGATGCAGTGCGTCCAATTCCTTGCGCAAGGCTTTAAGTTCCTTAAACTGCTCTTGCAGTTCGCTTTCGCAAAGGAGCGCTTTATTAATCTCCTTCGTCTCCTCTTCCGAGGTCTCGTGGTATAGAAACCTGATCAGATCGATTTGGGTAAAGGTCTTTATCATAGGCAATATGGTTTTTAATCATTTTCTTTCTAAGGTTAATAAGCGCGTAGCGCATACGGCCCAAAGCTGTGTTAATACTTACCTCGGTGCGCTCCGCTATTTCCTGAAAACTCATTTCCAGATAATGGCGCATAATCAAAACCTGCCTTTGCTCATCGGGCAGTTCTTTAATTATATCGCGCAATCTCGATTTCGTATCGCGAAGAAGTTGTTTGGTCTCAAAAGAATCTTCCGAAAACTGCAGTGAGTCGAAAACCCGGCTGCCATCTTCCAGCACCACTTCAGGATAGCGTTTGCTTCTTCTAAAGTGATCGATGGCCAGGTTGTGGGCTATGCGGCAAATCCAGGGAAGAAATTTGCCCTCTTCGTTATACCGCCCCCCCTTAATGGTATTAACCGCCTTGATAAAGGTATCCTGAAGCAGGTCCTCCGCCTGGTAGCGATCTTTAACAATCATGTAAATGGCCGTATAAATACGGGATTTGTGTCTGTGAAGCAGCATCTCGAACGCCTCTTCGTTACCGGTTTGATAGAGCGAAACCAACTGGCTGTCGCTGAATCTTCTGTCAATCATCTTTCTTGCGTTTAGGTAACGTAGATGTCTCGCTCGATAGTATGTGGGTTAAATGAATTGTTTGTGAAATGAAAAGTAGAGATAAAAGAATGAAATTTCAAAAAAAAATGAAAAAAATTTGCCTTCTAAACAATTTCTTATGCTATTTGAGCCCGATTTTTAACCACAATGGCAGTAACAAAAAAACGTATTATTAAAAGCCTGGAAAACCTTTCGGAGGACCTCCGGGACTTATTAAAAGATCAATATCCTAATGGATATGAGTCCAGCATTACCCGCATAATGAATGCGAAACGGGAACCCATTTTCGTTTTTCCACTGGAAACCGAGGATTCTGTTTATCTGGTAAAAGTGCCAGCCACCAAGAACAGCGATGGCGGCTATGATGTAGAATCAAGCGAAAAGCAAGAATTTGAAGGAG
Organism: Cyclobacteriaceae bacterium; assembly: GCA_016787745.1. Classification (GTDB taxonomy): domain Bacteria; phylum Bacteroidota; class Bacteroidia; order Cytophagales; family Cyclobacteriaceae; genus ELB16-189. The sequence goes on along the minus strand of JAEUUB010000685.1, from coordinate 2,015 downwards.
ACGATGATGATCTCCGCTCTTCCGATGGCGACAGCGACTTTGATAACGGGGGCGATGACGACTTTGATGGAGCCAGTTCGGCCAAAGAAGGGAGCTATGATCCGGATTTTGATAATTGAGTGATACCCAAATGTTAACAAAACGCCATCTGTTTAACGGGTGGCGTTTTTTTTTGCCCAACCCTCCCGGTCGCTGAAAGATTCGTACAGGTTTTGGATCCATTATAGGACAGGGGGCTTTGATTTTTTACTTTTGCGGTTTCGCATGAACGCAACTCCCAACGATTCTTACTTAGACGAACTCGATCCCAAAGAATACATAATTATTAAACGGGCCCGGGTTAATAATCTTAAAAACCTAAGTGTAGCTATTCCAAGAAATAAACTTGTTGTAGTAACTGGACTTTCAGGCTCTGGAAAATCTTCGCTGGCCTTTGATACACTCTTCGCGGAGGGGCAGCGCATGTACGTGGAAAGCCTCAGTGCTTATGCGCGCCAGTTTTTGGGACGCATGGAAAAACCAGAAGTCGATTATATCCGGGGGGTTTCCCCGGCTATTGCCATTGAACAAAAGGTTAATACCCGCAATCCCCGGTCAACGGTTGGTACCACGACAGAAATTTATGATTATCTGAAATTACTTTTTGCGCGTATCGGTAAAACGTATTCTCCCATTAGTGGCGAAGAGGTGAAGCGGGATTCGGTGAGTGATGTGGTTGACTTTATCAATAAGCATAAAGAAGGTACGCGGGTTATGGTGGCTTGTCCGCTCAAAGTGATTAGAGGGCGTAAGATGGAAGATGAATTGACCCTGCTGCTAAGCAAAGGCTTTGCGCGCGTGTTGGTGGAGGGAGAGGTTAAGTTTATTGAAGAATTGCTTGGCCCGGTTTCGGATTCAACGGAACAGCCAAAAAAGAAATCCGGAGCAAAATCAAAATCGTCAGCAAAATCCGCTAAAACTAAAATAAGCGGGGAAGTTGAAATTCTTATTGACCGGGCTGCGGTTAATGCGAATGATGAAGATCTTACGTATCGTCTTTCGGATTCAGTCCAAACTGCTTTTTTTGAAGGTCATGGCGAATGCCTGATTTATGTTGAAGGCGAAAAGAAAGTCCGGTTTTCGGATAAGTTTGAGTTAGATGGGATAACCTTTACAGAACCATCCATTAATCTGTTCAGCTTCAACAATCCGTTTGGTGCTTGCCAAACCTGCGAGGGATTTGGTAAAGTGTTGGGCATAGATGAAGACCTGGTAATACCCGACAAAAGTCTTTCTGTATTTGAAGGTGCTATTGCTCCCTGGCGTGGAGAAGTGATGCGTGAGTGGGCGAAACCCTTACTTAAAAACGGGATTAAGTTTGATTTTCCGATTCATCGCGCGTACGCGGAATTGGCAAAAAAGGATCGGGACCTGCTTTGGCAAGGGAATGAATATTTTGATGGCCTTAATGATTTTTTCAAATACCTCGAATCCAAAACGCACAAGATTCAATATCGCGTTATGCTTTCGCGCTACCGCGGAAGAACAACATGCCCCGATTGCAGAGGCACCAAACTTCGTAAAGATGCGGCCTATGTAAAAATAGCCGACACATCGATTACCGATTTGGTGTTGATGCCGATTGAAGACACTCTGAAATTTTTTCAAGGTCTGAAACTTCCTGCCTATGAACAGAAAGTCTCGGAACGGATTCTTACCGAAATAAAATCGCGGTTGGAATATATGGTTAAAGTAGGCCTTGGCTACCTTACTCTCAATCGTGTTACCTCTACCTTATCGGGAGGTGAGTTTCAGCGAATTAAGTTAGCAACCTCATTAGGCAGTGCATTGGTTGGCTCCATGTATATCATGGACGAACCCAGTATTGGCTTGCATCCACGCGATACGGCACGCATGGTGGAGGTTTTGAAGTCGTTGCGCGATATGGGCAACACGGTAATTGTGGTAGAGCATGAAGAAGAAATCATGCGTGCAGCCGATCAGATTATTGACATCGGACCCGATGCCGGTGCGCA
>JAEUUB010000669.1 GCA_016787745.1 Cyclobacteriaceae bacterium | reverse complement strand
GAACCGAAGTAGAAATTCTGTTCCTTCGCCTAAGGTAGACTTCACCGTTATATTGCCTTCATGTTGTCTCATAATCTGCTTCGAGAGACTTAGCCCGATCCCCGAGCCGGATTTCTTCGTTGAAAAGAAGGGAATGAAAATTTTTTCAAGGGCGTCCGCATCAATGCCGGCTCCGGTATCTTTAACAGAGATAATAGTTCTGCCTTTTTCGTTCGCGTAAGCGGTTAGGCTGATTTCTTTAACCGGCTGTTCATCGAAAGACTGAATTGCATTCTTAAGAAGATTGATCAACACTTGCTCAATCATTGTTTTATCAGCCAGTATATACAAATTTTCCGGGTTACAATTTATGCTGATAGTAATACCGTGATCCGCTAACTCCTTTTTGTGAAGGATCGCCAATGCTTCCAACAATTCTTTAACGGGTATTTCTGCCAATTTAGGTTTGGGAATATGAGTAAGATTTTTGAACTCCTTCACAAACCGGATCAGTCCCCCGCTTCGCCTGGTTATGGTTTGCAACGACAAATACATATCCTCCAGTTCATCCTTGGTTAGAGGTCTTTCGGTTTGCTGGTCGATTCTGTTTTTCAGGTCTTCTTCAACAATGCCTGCCAACGAAGAGATCGGTGTAACCGAATTCATAATTTCGTGGGTGAGTACGCGCACCAGGTTTTGCCAGGCTTCCATTTCTTTTTCTTCTAGTTCGCTTTGAATATTGTTCATGGAAATCAGTTTCACCTCTTCATCGCGCAAAGTAAGTTCAATGGCAAACACAGAGAGTTGTATGGTTTCGTCCCCGAACTTAAGTCTTAACAATTCGCGGCCACCCGTTTTTAGTTTCAGAAAAGTATCCACCAATGTTTCACTCACTTCTTTCAGGTCTTCGATGCGATCGGCATTGGTTATGCGTAACAACCGTTTGGCGGCTGTATTCATAATCTGAATAGAGCCATCGCGTTTAAAAGTTAGTAAGCCAATGGCTACGTGTTGAACAATATTTTTAAAAAATTGGTACTCGGAGTCCTTCGCTTTACGCGACATTCTAAGTTTGGCAATTGCTTCGTTAAGTTCTTTGTGCAGATTTTGTATGGTAGGGTCGTCACTCTCTGTTTTAAAACTTTGAGATAGATCATCAAACCGGATGGAATCTAAAAACGTAGCGATGTTTTCGTTCGATGATTCGACTACTTTCATCAATTTGGTAACCTGAAAAAGAATAGCGCCCAACAAGGCCAGCGTTAGTATATAACTACGGTCGGAAGACGACACAACAAAAGCAAACACGACCATGGTAGCCAACAGAATGCCTACTCGTGTTACTAATGGCGATCGCCAGTTAATGTCCATTTAAATCCCGTATTTTTCCATTCTCCGATAAAGAGAAGCCCGGGTTAGGCCCAGTTCCTCCGCGGCTTTTGAAATATTGCCGCTGTGTAATTGAATGGCCTTTACCACAGCCGCTTTTTCAACTTCATCAAGATTTAAGGTATCGCTGGCAATTTCGTCAGTACCCTTTCTGCTA
>JAEUUB010000647.1 GCA_016787745.1 Cyclobacteriaceae bacterium | reverse complement strand
ATTATTCAACTGATGATTCAGCTTTAAAATCCAAATAGCCAAACAGTTTCATTACCTTTGCTTTTAATGATTTTTGCCTTCAAAATAGGATTTCTGGAAGTAAGTTGGGTAGATCTGATTGATATCGGTTTGGTTTCCATTCTGCTTTATCAGGTTTATAAATTAATTCGTGGGAGTTTGGCGGTTAACATCTTCCTGGGTATTCTCGCTCTTTACCTCATCTATCTGATCGTGCGGGCCGCGCAAATGGAATTGCTGGCCACCATCTTAGGTCAGTTTATGGGTGTAGGTGTATTGGCTATGATTATTTTATTTCAACCAGAAATTCGAAAATTCCTATTACTGATTGGCCGAACAACTGAAATCAACAGGGAAAATATTTTCAAGAGTTTTACAAACTGGAATGGCGAACATCAGGATGATTTTGATGTTCATGAACTGATGGAGGCTGTTAAAACCCTGAAAGCTTCGCACACCGGAGCATTAATTGTTTTTTCGCGCGATATCGAATTAAAGTTTTATGTAGAAACAGGCGATCCACTGGACGCAAAAGTCAACAAGCGATTACTCGTTTCTATTTTCAATAAAAACAGTCCCTTGCACGATGGGGCTGTTATTATTTACAAGGGTCGCATTAAGGCAGCTCGATGTGTGTTGCCCGTAAGTGAAAACGATCACTTGCCGCCACACTTTGGGTTACGCCATCGGTCGGCCATTGGCATGAGCGAAGTAACAGATACCTTGTTGTTGGCGATCTCCGAAGAAACGGGTCGGTTGATATTATCGAGGAATGGAAAATATTTGCGCGGACTTAAACTTAAGCAGGTTGAACAAAAAATTATGGAATACCTCCATAATGATGAACCCAAAGACTGGGAGGATACAGCTTCAGAATCGGAGTCAATTGAACATCACGAATCGAAAGTTGAATAATTTCTTTTCTTAGCCATGAAGGGTCTCTCAACGCTGATCTTACTTTTAAGTGTTTTCTCTTTACGAAGTCAGGGGATAGAAACCATTATTCAAAAAGGTCATGAATTAGCCGTTATTGCCGTGGCGGTTAGCCCAGATAGCAATTATGTAGCCACTGGCAGTCGTGATAAATCAGCCAAGTTGTGGGAACTTTCAACCGGACGTGAAGTAAGAAGTTTTCTAGGTCATCAATTCTCGGTGAACAGTCTCGATTTTAGCAGCGATGGAAAGTACCTGATTACCGGAAATGGCGATCAGACCGCAAAAATCTGGGAGGTAGCAACCGGAAAAGAAATTCTTTCGGTGCATCCGGATCAGGAACGCATTACCGATGTTGCCTTTGATCCGAAAGGAAAATTTTTTGTTACGGTTGGGTTTGGCCGGAAGGCAGTTGTGTGGGAATTTCCGTCCAAAAAAAAGTTACATGAATTTCCTGCTGATGGATATGCAGGTTCCGGAGGGTCTATCAATTTAGCGATAAGCCCCAATAGTGAGTGGCTGGCCATAGGCGAAGATAACAGTGTTGCAAACGTCTATAAAACAGGCACCTGGGAGAACGCATTCAAATTTAATTTCTCCGAATACTCTTCGTGCGGGGGTTGCTATACCGATGTTAAT
>JAEUUB010000040.1 GCA_016787745.1 Cyclobacteriaceae bacterium | reverse complement strand
AAGAAATACAGTCCTTTATGTTGGCGTAACCAATAATTTGGAAAGCCGGGTTTTCGATCATAAAGTTAAAAGAGACTTGAGAGCCTTTACGGCTAGATACAATTGTTCGAAACTTGTTTATTATGAAGAGTATGAGAACATCGAAAATGCTATTCATCGTGAGAAGCAATTAAAGAAATATCACCGTGCCTGGAAGATTGAGTTGATTGAAAAATCAAATCCAAAATGGCTTGACTTAAGTGCCAATTGGTACGACCCAAAAGAATTTGAAATTTTTAAAAAGTTCGATAAGTAAATTTATAATCACACTATTTAAAAATGTCATTGCGGGCGAGTGCCTCCATTAAATCATTTAGTAAACTCTTGAACGAGACCCGCAATCTCAACGGTTATTAATGAGATTCCGGGTCGCGCCAGCCCCCTGAATGAAATTTGTTAATTCTTATAAGCACAATCTTTTAATTCTAATTCTCTTCGCTTGCCCGGAATGACTGTGAAAAGTAATCTTGGGGAGTCATTGCGGGCGAGTGCTCCCATGAAATCGTTATGAACTCTTGAACGAGACCCGCAATCTCAGTGGATATTAAATGAGATTCCGGGTCGCGCCAGATTCTTACCAGAATTGAATCTGATTAGGAAACTGATTTTTCAACGTTAGTTCCTGTTGCTTGCCCGGAATGACTGGGAAATTTTGTTTTAGGAGTCATTGCGTGCGAGTGCTCACATGGATCGTCATGAAACTTTTAAACGAGACCCGCAATCTCAGCGGGTATTATGAGATTCCAGGTCGCGCCAGACTCCTTATCAGAATTGATTCTAATAAAAAAGCTAATCTTTCAAATTCATTTTCAGTTGCTTGCCCGGAATGAACCGTGCTAAAATAAGGAATTTATCTTGCGTAATTTGCAATCAAAAATTTCTTGCTTTACAACTTCACTCATGATCATTAAAAAACTGGCCGTCCCCTTCATCAACGATAAACTGCTGCAACAAGTGGAACATTGCTACATCGCCACT
>JAEUUB010000636.1 GCA_016787745.1 Cyclobacteriaceae bacterium | reverse complement strand
ACGCATAAGAAATTAAAATTTAATAATGATTATATGATAATGAGGCTGATCAGACTGATCAACCGAATGAGAATAAACTACGTATGAAAATCAGGGCGCGTTTGGCGCAATAACAAACCGAAAGAATGTCTGAAACAGACTGGTAAGAATAACTTTCGGATGGGGATAAAGGCTCTTTTGGTTTTTAGGTTCACCAAGAACTTCGATAACACTTTCAGGCACTTGTTCATCTACCCGAACCAAACTGGCTTGAGTTACTGCATCCGAGGGAGTCGAAATTACACTTTTGGAAGTGTCGTCTGTCTGCTCGGTCGTAACTTTCTTATCCTCATTGGCAGGAAGTGAATATGCATGCGATAAGATAATAACCACGGCAGCCAATAGGCCAACAGCTATTAAAAAACCTCTGTAAAACGACTTTTTCTGCACTTTTTAGATTTTGAAGACCACAAAAGTAGCGTTTACAAACTAATTTGCAAATGCGTATCTTTAGGAGTTGATTTTCATATTTTAACAAGATGGACAGAAAAGAATTTAAAATAGAATTGGATCGGCATAAGAATCAAATAGATGCCAGCATTAAATTTCTTCAGGAGGGTTTCGAAAATCTGAATAAACGAAACTATGAATTTTATGAGTTCATTGAGTCTAATTATTTTGATCTTGAAGAGCGATTATCAAAGCTTGAGCGAAAGTTTCAGGACTTATCCTAAAACTTAACTTGCATTACCTATTAGCGTTGATGTGGGATTTGAGATACCCAACCAGCACATCCAATGCCCGCTCAAATTTGCTGTTATTGGGGATTACTAAATCAGCCTGATGCTTCAACGGTTCAATTAACTGCTCATAAACCGGCATAACATGATATTGATACCGATACAAAACATCATCGATATCATAACCGCGTTCCACCTGATCGCGCTTTATTCTTCGACCCAACTTTACATGATCTTTGGCTTCAATGAAAATACGAAGATCGAGTTCGTTGGAAATCTCTTCAAAGTACTGCACAAATAATCCCTCCACCACCAGGATGGGAGCAGCCCGAAACTCAAGTTGCTTT
>JAEUUB010000599.1 GCA_016787745.1 Cyclobacteriaceae bacterium | reverse complement strand
CTTGGAGGGCGGACTGGGGTTTATCCATAAGAACATGAGCATTACCCAGCAAGCCGAACAGGTAAGAAAGGTAAAACGATCACAAAGTGGTATGATTCAGGACCCAGTCACACTCCTTATTGAATCCACAGTTCGGGATGCAGAAAAAATAATGCGAGAGTATAAAATTGGAGGTATTCCTGTGATAGATGGCAACAATAAGTTAGTAGGCATCATCACCAATCGCGACCTGCGTTTTCAAAAAGACATGGATATGCCTATCGAGCAAATCATGACAAAAGAAAATCTGATTACAGCACCGGAGGGAATCACCCTGGCAAAGGCAGAAGTTTTATTGCAGAAATACAAGATTGAGAAACTTCCTATTGTAAACAAAAAAGGAAAACTGACAGGTTTGGTCACCTATAAAGATATTCTCAAAAAGAAGAACAAGCCAAATGCATGTCACGATGATTTTGGAAGATTACGCGTTGGCGCTGCCGTTGGTGTTACGGCCGATATTCTGGATCGGATTGGGGCATTAATAAATTCGGGAGTGGATGTAGTTAGTATTGACACGGCCCATGGCCATTCAAAGGGAGTGATCGAAGCAGCGAAACAGGTTAGAAAAAAGTTTCCAAAATTAGAATTGATCGTTGGAAATATTGCTACCGGAGAGGCAGCCAACGCTCTTGCCAAAGCTGGTGCCGATGCGGTTAAAGTGGGCGTTGGGCCGGGCAGCATTTGCACAACACGAATTGTTGCGGGCATCGGATTGCCTCAGCTATCGGCTGTGTATGAATCAGCAAAAGCTTTAAAAGGTTCGCAAGTAAAAGTAATAGCGGATGGGGGAATACGCTTCTCAGGCGATGTTACTAAAGCCCTGGCAGCAGGCGCAGATAGCGTAATGATCGGTTCTTTGTTAGCCGGTACCGAGGAGGCACCTGGTGAAATGATAATTTATGAAGGGCGAAAGTTCAAGACCTATCGGGGTATGGGTTCTTTAGAAGCCATGGATGATGGCTCGAAGGATCGGTATTTTCAGGATGCAGAGGATGATATTAAAAAACTGGTTCCAGAAGGAATTTCAGGACGGGTTCCCTTTAAAGGTTCGGTGGCCGAAGTTTTGTATCAGCTCGTGGGTGGCCTTAAAGCCGGAATGGGTTATTGCGGTGCAAAAAACCTTGGCAAGCTAAAGGGAGCCAAGTTTGTAAAGATTACTGCTGCAGGTGTGCATGAAAGTCATCCGCATGATGTAACCATTATGCGCGAGGCACCCAATTATAGCAGGAAGTAACTTTTACTGAATAATTAATTTCTGTCTTTGTACCCAACGGGCATACGATTACTTTGTATGTACCTTCCGCTGCCATACCTAGCCGAAAAGTCGAAAGCCAGTTACTGGTTAGATTGTTATATAAATCACATTAATCAGTGGATTCTGTACGATAACTTATTTACTGCAGAAAAATTGTAGGGTGTAAGTGTTCAAAGGAAATCAACATTTCCAATGGACTTGATGATTTCCTATTATTGTGGTGCTATTCAAAAAAAGGTTTGGCAAAGTTTTAACGTGTTGGGATCAAAAACGATTATACGACTCTCTTTTCTGGGCTCCATCATCGCCTGGCTGATACTCGTGTTTTCGGATATCACGGTGCTTTACAGCGACATGAAAGGATTGCCACCCGGAGTGCCCCTTTGGCTTCCCCGGTTGATGCTGGATGTTTTTATACTTTGTCTCTTTTACTATTACAAATACAGTGTTGAACGTGATGAAGGACTAAATTTTACAGACCTTTTATGGAAGGTATTTGCCACAGGCTTAATCGCAACGGTTGTTTCGCTTGTATTTAGATTGGGGGCTTCCTTATTAGGAACCACCAAGCTTGCCTCCAATATATTATTCACAGATTTTATTTACCAGATAAATCTGGCCCTCTTCATTAGCTTTTTATTGGCCGCCTACACGTCCTGGAAACGCCTGATTCTATATCAGAAATCCAAGTGGCTGATGCGCACCTGGCTGATATTTGAAGTCTGCCTTTTTGTGGTTCTTATTTATGATAACCTTCAGATTGTAATACCTGAACCTTTAACCACAATCATCCTGGTGATTATTGGTTTACTCGTTTTTGTTTTGTCAGCGAATATGCGTTGGGTGGCCTACTTAAATTTCAAGCAGAAGTGGACTTGCCTTTTACTATTGCTGCTATCCTTCTTTTATCTGGGATATTTTATTTACACCGTTAGTAAATTAACTGAGTCTATCAATGCTCAGTCTCCCTCTTTTCTAGATTTCAATAGTCACATTTTCAATTTGTGCTTGTTGAGTTTTGTCATGGTGTATAGTATTTTTTCATTTCTGGTAATTTTGTTTAACCTGCCGACCTCCTCAGTATTTGAGCAAAAGCTTGAAGAAGTGGTAAACTTTCAGCGGATCAGTCAATCAATACAAACTGAACAGAATGAAGAAAGCGTATACAATATTTTACTTGAAAGTTCGGTTAGCTCCGTTTTTGCCGATGCTGCCTGGCTGGAAATACAAAGTGCCAATGATGGACACAAACTTTTTACTTTTAAAATAACCGAAAGTGAATCGAAAGACATTCGCGATTACTTAAAAAGTCACAACATCAAAGGAGCGCTTGATCAAAGCAGTGACCGCACTAAAAATCTTTCGCGACATCTTGCCTCTGTAAAAGGCTCCCGCTTTCGGTCGTTAGTAGCTTTTCC